>CAZWGD010000096.1:0-857 GCA_964633235.1 uncultured Desulfobacteraceae bacterium
TACATTGAATCCGCCCACCAGGATCATATCCTTTTTGCGGTCGGTAATCAGGATGTAACCATCCTGGTCCACATGACCGATGTCACCGGTTAAAAAGTAGCGCTTCCCATCTATCTCAAGGAAGGCTTTTTCATTTTCCCGGGGTTTATTCCAGTAGCCCTGCATTACCTGGGGCCCGCAAACGGCAATCTCGCCGTCCTGGCCGACGGGCAGTTCCCTGGTACCCAATTCGAAATCCAACACCTTGAGGTCGGTTCCGGGTATGGGAAAGCCGATGGTTCCGATTTTCCGTCGGGTTTTATCGGTGGGATTGGCGGTGGCCACCGGGGCGGTTTCACTCAGGCCGTAACCTTCAAATATGACTGCTCCGGTGCGGGCTTCGAACTGCTTGCAGGCCTCCGGCGGAAGGCGTGCGCCACCGGAAAAGCAACCCATAAAGGAGGTCAAGTCGTAGCGATCAAGGTGGGGATGGTTGGTAAAGGCGATAAAAATCGTGGGTACGGCCGGCATGATGGTGGGTCTGTATTTCCGGACCGCCTTTAGAACTTCGGTAAAGGGCGGTTTGCCGGCCCTTGGATCGGGTATGCAGATTAAGCCGGCGCCGATGGCACATGCAGACAGCATGGCCACCGTGAGGCCAAAACTGTGATACCACGGCAATACCCCCAGATAGGTATGGAAGCCGCCCCTGCGGAGTTTTTCCGCCGGTTTGCCCGGCTCATGCACCAGTCGCCCCCACTCCTCCATGGCCTCCAGGTTGGCGGCCAAATTGCTGTGCGTCAGGGCCGCGCCCATGGGCACACCGGTGGTGCCACCGGTATAAATAATTACGGCCAGGTCCCGAAGCGGCTCGATCA
>CAZWGD010000096.1:867-7575 GCA_964633235.1 uncultured Desulfobacteraceae bacterium
CCGGCGGCCGCGGCCTGGCGGCCGCCACCACCTCGTCGAAGCGTAGATGGCCCGTTTGGTGCTTGTCCGCCTTTGGAATCCTGCCCAGTAAGCCGCCCAGAATGGATTTAAATTTGGGCAGGTAGGATTTCACGCTGCAAATCACCACCGTTTCAATAGCGGTAGCCTTCACGGCCTCAACCGTGATGCCGTAAAATTGAGGATGATCCATGCAAAAAACCGCTTTTGCCTCGGCATCGTTTAGCTGGTAATTCAATTCGCGGGCGGTGTAGAGAGGGTTGCAGGTGACGCAAACGGCCCCGGCCTTGAGGATGCCGAAAAGGATGGCCGGGTAGTGGGGGAGGTTGGGTAGAAAAATGGCCACCCGGTCCCCCTTTTGAATCCCGCGGGAGGCCAGAAAAGCGGCCACCCTGTCCGCGGTGTCTCTTACCTGGGAAAAGGTGCGGGTGGCGCCATTGAAGATGGTGTAAACCAGATCGGGATAGGATCGGGCCGCTTCATCGAGATAAGTGAACAGCGGTTTTTCATAATCGGAAACGTCATGGGAAACACCTTCGGGCCAATTGGGCGTGGGCCAGGTACCGCCGGCCATGTCTGACTCCTCCATGATGATTAAACCGTTATCGCCCTTTCCATAGTAAGGGCAAATTTAACATACGACCAACAAAAATACAAATCACAAAGCCCATAAATCCTGATGGTGGTTGACTTTTGGGCAAAGCTTTAGAAGACTGCGGCCGTAAAAACACGACGGCTACCAAGGTGGGGATCGTTTTTGATGTTCCGGAATAAGACTTTTTCATGGACGGCATTTGCCGGTCGCCTGACCGGGGAAGACGGCAGCCATGCGGTCACCGGACTGGCGGGTTCCCAGCGGGCCTATTTTATCAGCCGGCTGTATTACGCTGAACCGCGTCCCATGGTGGTGGTGGTGCCCAAAGCCGGGGATGCGGAACAGATGCTGTCGGACCTGGATTTCTTTTCCCGGGGAGTTTCCCTGCCGCTGCTCTATTTCCCCCCCTATGCCGTGTCGCCTTTTCGATCCCTGGACTACCATAACGAGACCGCCGGGCACCGTATCCGCGTATTGTACCGCATGATGGAGGCCGATGGTCCTCCCGTGGTGGTCACCACCGTGGAGGCGTTTATCCAGAAGCTGATTCCCAAGGCCGTGTTGAATGTTTTCTCCGAGCTGGTCATGGTGGAGGAGGCCCTTGAACGGGACCGGCTGGTGGAAAAGCTGGAGAACGGAGGGTATGCCCGGGCCATGCTGGTTGAGGAGCCGGGGGATTATAGTGTCCGGGGAGGGGTTTTGGACATTTTTTCCCCTCAGTACGAGGATCCCCTGAGAATCGAGTTCTTCGGCGATATGGTAGATTCATTGCGGCATTTTTCCCCCGTCACCCAGCGTTCCCTCAAAGACATCCCCGAAGCGGTCATTCTTCCGGCCGGAGAGGCGGTTTTACAAAAAGCGCACCTGAAAGAGATTGTCCGCCGGATAAGAATTCAGGCCGCCCACTTTGATCTTCCGGCGGCCCAGATCCGTGACATCATCGAGCCCATCAAACATCAGGGGCTGTTGCCCCGCACTGCAGGCTTGCTCCCGCTGCTTTACGATGCTATGGACAGCTTTTTAGACTATCTCCCCGCGGGAGCGCTATTTTTCCTCGTCGAGCCTTCCCGGCTGAAAGAGGCCGGCCGGGCTTCAGCCGATACGATCGCCGAAAACCATGCGTGGGCGCTGGCCAATAAAAAGCTCTGCGCTCCGCCGGATACCCTTTACGTATCCTGGAAAAAGGCCTGGGCTTCGATAACCAAAACGCGTTCCGTAAGCCTGTCGGCCCTTCCCGTATCGGCGAAGGGCGCCGCCGAACCCCACCACATCATCGTCAGGGAACATCCCCGCCCGACGACGCCCCTGGCCTACACATCCGGGGAGCATCAGGCAGCCCCGCCCATTGTCCTTTGGATCGCCGAAAACGTGCGCCAAGGCAGCCGTACGTTGATTGTCTGCCGCTCTCCAAAACAGGCACAACAGTTGCGCTCCCTGCTGGCCCCCCACGGAATCGCCGTGAAAACCAGCCGGGGCTTTCCCCAAACCCTGTGGGAGACCGGCCGGCAATGGGACCTGCAATTGGTGGGCATCTGTATCGGAAGCCTCTCCAGCGGTTTTGCGTGGCCGGGGGAATCCATGGCGCTGATAACGGCGGATGACATCTTCGGCTTCAAAACGATCAGGACGCGCAAGGCGCCGTCCAGGCGCCCCGCGGAACTGCTGAACCTGGAGGACCTGAAATCGGGAGACCTGATTGTTCACGATGACCACGGCATCGGCCGCTACGAAGACCTGGTAAAGCTGAAACTGGACCGTTCCGTGAACGACTACCTGCTCATCATTTACCGGGATGATGACAAGCTCTACCTCCCCGTGGACCGCATGGCCGTTATCCGGAAGTACATGGGGGTGGAGGGAATCAATCCGGTTTTGGATAAGATGGGAGGGAAATCGTGGGAACGCGTGAAGACTCGCGTAAAGCGCTCGGCGGAAAAGATCGCCGGGGAATTGCTTTCCATCTATGCCGCGCGAAAAGTGAAACAGGGATGCGCGTTCAAGGAAGCCGGAATCGATTTCAAGCACTTTGAAGCCGGCTTTGCCTACGAGGAGACACCGGATCAATCAAAAGCCATCCGGGATGTGATTCGGGACATGCAAAAATCCACACCCATGGACCGCCTGATCTGTGGAGACGTGGGATACGGCAAAACGGAGGTGGCCCTGCGGGCGTCATACCTGGCGGTGAACAACTTCAAACAGGTGGCCGTGCTGGTGCCCACCACGGTGCTGGCCGAGCAGCACTACCATACCTTCACGACCCGGTTCAGGCCTTTTCCGGTCAAGATCGCCTGCCTGAGCCGCTTCCGCTCACCCAAGGTCCAGCGCGAGATTATCCAGGATATCCGCACCGGGAAAATCGATATCGTCATCGGCACCCATCGTTTGCTCTCCAAGGACGTCGAATTCAAGGACCTCAGGCTTTTCGTGCTGGACGAGGAACAGCGCTTCGGTGTGAAACATAAAGAGCGGCTGAAAAAGCTGCGGCACACCGTGGATGTCCTCGCCCTGACCGCCACTCCCATTCCCAGAACCTTGCACCTTTCCCTCACCGGGGTACGGGATATCAGCATTATTTCGACACCGCCTGAATTTCGTCAGGCCATCACCACCTACATCAGCGAACCGGATGATGCCGTTATCGTTGACGCCATACGCAGGGAGTTGCACCGCAAGGGCCAGATCTTTTTTATCCACAACAACATTCAGACCATCCATGCCACGGCGGATCACGTAAACCGCTTGGTACCGGAGGTGCGTCTGGCCGTGGCCCATGGCAGAATGGGCGAGGTGGAACTGGAAAAGGTCATGTTGTCCTTCGCCAAGCAGGCAGTGGATATGCTGGTATGCACCACGATTATCGAGTCGGGATTGGACATACCATCGGCCAATACCATGCTCATCAACCGGGCCGACCGCTTCGGGTTGGCGCAGATGTACCAGCTCCGCGGACGGGTCGGCAGGTCCGAAAACCAGGCCTATGCCTATCTATTTATCCCCAAAGAGAGCGGTTTGACCAGAAAGGCCCGAAAACGTTTGAAGGTGCTGATGGAACACAGCGATCTCGGGTCGGGGTTTCAAATTGCCATGAGTGATTTGAAAATCAGGGGCGGGGGAACCATCCTGGGCTCTTCCCAATCCGGCCACATTGCCGCGGTTGGCTATGACATGTTTTTAAAATTGATGAAAAGCGCCATCGCCGATTTGAAAGGCGAATCGACCGCTGAACGCCTGGAACCGGAAATCAATATCAGCCAGTCGGCCTTCCTGCCGGAGACCTATATCACCGATATCGATCAACGGCTTTTTGCCTACCGGCGCTTAACCCGCCTGACATCATTGGCGGAAATTGCGGATTTCAAATCGGAACTGGTGGATCGGTTCGGCCCCTTACCCGGGGAAGCCAACCATATGCTCCTGAAAATCATGTTGAAAATCCTGGCCGGCCGCGCCGGTGTGAAAAAGCTCGACTTTTCGGGCAATCAACTGATGCTTTTTTTCTCCACACCGCACCTGGAAAATCCGGCCGGGATCTTGAAACTGATTGAAGAAAGGCCGCACAAGTATGCCCTGACACCCAATCATGTCCTTAAGGTCCGGTTGTCGCCCGGCGCTAGAAAAGGGTTTCTCCAACAGACGAAAAACATCTTGAAAGAAATTATACGCCATGTTAAATTTTAACGTTTAGTCCAGATTAGAGGAGGGGATCAAAAACGCAGTCTTTGAGGCGCACTCAAATGTATTCCCAGGGGGGTTCCGGAGGAGGATCCGGGCGGGGGCGGATGTTGCGCGTATTTGCGGTAGTGATATGGCTGGCCGCGGTCGTTACGGTGGGGTGTACAGAAAGCGATACCGGAAGGGAAAAAGCGTATATCGCCCGGGTCGGCGACCGCTTGCTGACCGCCTGGGAATTTAAACAGGCCTTCGAAGTGGCCAAAGTGGCCTATCCCGGCGATATTGATCGAGACCCCGAATTCGAGAAAAAGGCCCAGATCCGCCTGCTCGGCGAACTGATCGAAGAGATGATCCTCCTGCAGGAGGCCGACCGTTTGAACATCGGCCTGACGGATGCCGACCTGGAACAAGCCGTTGCTAAGATAAGGGGGGACTATCCACAGGGGGCCTTTGAGGAAACATTGCTCAAAAACGACTTGTCGTACCACGTGTGGAAAGAAAGGCTTAAGAATCGATTGATTGTCGAAAGGGTCATAGACCAGGCTCTGACCGCCGAAATCCGGGTGTCAGAAGAGGAAATTATTCAATATTATCATGGGGATCATATCGGATATGACCGCATAATGAATAAAGACGGGATTTCGGCAATCAACGAGAGCGTGCGCCGCCACCTGAGGAGACAAAAATCGGAACAGGCCTACTGGGCGTGGATGGAGAGCTTGAAAAGCAAATACAGCATTGAAATCAATACCGGGTAGCGTATGGAAATTAATAAGAATGTGTATTCAAAGCGCCTGGCACACGGCGTTGCGGTCGTCGTAGCGGCCGTATGGCTGGGGGGGTTCCTTGGGGCCTCACCGTCTTGCATGGCCGAGGGACGTAAGGTCGTAGACCGAATTGTGGCCGTGGTGAACGACGATATTGTATCCCTGTATCAGGTCAACGCGGCCTTGAAGCCTTACGCCGATAGGATAAAGGAAACGCATTACACCCAGGCGCAGGAGCGTGAGGAGCTTTTCAGGCTGAGAAAGGAAATCATCGGCCAACTGATCAATCAAAAATTAGCCGATCAGGAGATCAAACGCTTGAATATCGCCGTCCAGGAACAGGAGATCGATAATCATATCGAGCGTATCAAGGAGGAGAACTCCCTTACCGATGAACAGTTGCGGGAAGTTTTGGCAACCCAGGGAATGAGTATGGATTTCTACCGTCGGGAACTCAAGGAGGAGATGCATCGGGCCAAGCTCGTTAACCGCGCGGTTAAATCCAAGATCGTCATCTCAGATGATGATATAAAGGCATACTACGATGCGCACGTCACCGAGTATCGGGGCAAGAAGAAGTATCATCTGCGCAACATCCTGATGAGATACTCCGAATATGGCTCCCAGGATGAAAAGCAACAGGTGTACGATCGCATGGCGGTGGTATTGAAGAAATTCGAATCCGGAACCCCCTTCGCGGACTTGGCTCGGGCTTACTCCGAGTCTTCTCTGGCGTCGGACGGCGGCGATTTGGGGGTATTCAGCACGGATAAACTGGCCCCCCAGATAGCAAAGGCCATTGACGGGATGGCCGAGGGTGAGGCAACCCCGATCTTGGATACGGACCAGGGATATCAACTCGTCTATATCCAGGAGATCATTCAAACCGCCGATAAGACCATGGACGCGGCAGCCCCGGAAATTGAAAAAAAGCTGTATAAAACGGTGGTGGAAAAAAAGTATAAGGCATGGCTGAAGCGCTTGCAGGAACAGGCTTACATTAAACTGATTAACTAGTCTCAGACAAACCGGGTTTGAAGCTTATCAATGAACGAGCAGCAAGAGTCGTATTCATTCGGCCGCTACCTCCAGTCCATCCGGTTGGAGAAGGGGATCAGCCTGGAAGATGTGTCCCGGGAAACACGCATCCGGGTGGGAACCCTGTTGCTGATAGAAAAGGAAGACCACGAGAACCTGCCGGCCGAGATATTTGTCAAAGGGTTTCTGCGCTCCTTTGCCAGGGCCATCGGTGCCGATGAAGAGGTGGCCCTCAACCGCTATATCTCCGTGCGGGAAGAGGCGGTTGAATCGGCTAGGGTTGAAGCCGACCTGGGGCGTTCGGAGGGCCCGTTCTGGCGTCGATTTCTTTTGGCGCTGCTCATCTTCGGGGCGCTTATTTATCTCACCATTCAACTGATCCCTTCGGGCAAGATGGTTCCGCAACATAAAGGAAAACCGGACCACGAAGCAGATACGGCAGCGCCATCGATCAACACCGAACCCACCCAGGCAGAGGCACCGCAAAAAGTAGCGGCCCCGCACACGCCGGCGCCAACGGATAACCGGGAAGATCCAACTGTACTGGCTGTATCCGATAAAGCCGGCGGGGAGGAAGCGTCGTCCGTCGGAAAGAAAAAAACGGAAGCCGCTCCG
>CAZWGD010000097.1:0-7509 GCA_964633235.1 uncultured Desulfobacteraceae bacterium
AGTTGATCGGGGGAGGCGGCAACCCGGTTATGCTGGAGCTGCATTACCGCTTGTTCGGGGCCCAGCCGAAGATCCTTTCCCTTGAGGCCATGGAGTGGTTCCGAGCTGAGACCCGGACCATGTCCATGGGAAACAGCCGTTTCTGCATACTGAAGCCTGAAGCCAACCTGCTTTATCTCATCGCCCATACGGTGCTGCACCATAGAGAGATGGGTATTCTCCTGCGCAATTATCTGGATCTGCACCTATTGATTACTCAATCGAGGATCGATTGGCGGCTGGTCCTGGGGCAAACCGCCGCTTTTAACTGGGCGTTCGCCGTTGAAAAGGCCCTCAAGCTTATCCGGGGACATTTCAATACGCCCATTCCCGATTTTGTGATGGTTGAGTTGCGCCGCCGGCGCCCGGGAGCCGTCGACTTGATGCATGTGTCCGTAGCTTTGGAAGGAGGAGTGCGCTGGGAAAAAATGCTGGGCGCTTTTACGCGGCTAAGGTTTGTGGACAGGATACGGTTGGGGTTGCGGGTGGTTTTTCCACCCCCGGCCTACATGAGGCACCGGTATTCGGGTATCTCTCCTAAGTGGGTCCTGGGAAAATACCTGTATCGCTGGCTTGACCAATTCCGGGAAATCCGGGCCTGGCTATACGCTTTGCGGCATTAATCTGTTTTCAAAATCAGTTGGGCCGATTTTCAAGAATTTGATAAGGAAATTAATTGCTATTTGTCAGGAATGGTAAACTGGGTTATTAAGTTTTAAACCTTAGATGTACGATGTTGGTTGTTAATCTTTTGTCCGCTTCAGCGGACTGATGATTTTCGTCTTAAATTTTCAATCCATGAAAATGCCAAACCCTCTGTGAGGAGGGGACGGAAAGCCACGGGTCCGAAACAACCAATTTCGGATAGCCGGGTTGCCATGCGACAATGGGCGGCCCGGCTTTTTTTTGGCCGGTCACATGATTTCTGAAATGAGAAGCTACTATTCATCACTGATCGACCGCCTCATCCTGGCTGCAGTGGCGGCCTTGTTGATTCTAACGCCCATGGCCTTTGGATCGGTGCATGTATGGGCTTACAGCCTGGTGACCGTCAGCGTATTTATCCTCATCGTGATTTGGTTCATCGATCATGTGGCCCTGCGGTCTTCAAAGCATTTAACCCTGGTGCGTACCCCGGCTGACCTGGCACTGGTTTTACTACTGCTTGTCATCGGATTGCAGATGGTGCCGCTGCCGTCATTTTTAGTGGCGCTGTTGTCCCCGCAGACCTATGCGCATAAAAAGGAAGCCTTTGACATCTTGGCGGCGGCCGGCGGATCATCCGCAAAACAGAACTGGATGACCATTTCATATTACCTGCATCCGACAAGACTGGAGGGACTCAAGGTTGTGTCCTATCTGGGGATCTTCTTTCTTGTGGTACAAACGGTCCGGACCAAAAAACAGATCAACTTCCTAATCTATGTCCTGATACTGACGGGTTCATTCGAGGCCCTTTACGGCACCTTTCAATCTCTAGGTCAAAATCCTTACGTGTGGTGGTGGCCTGGACAAAAGGCGGGAGTTGTTTACGCCAGCGGCACCTTTATCGGGTCCAACCACTTTGCATTCTACCTGGAGTTGGTCCTGCCCCTTACCGTGGGGTTTACTTTAGCTCAGTACTCCGGAAAACAGCGGCTCCGGACCGGTCTCGGCGGGGCGCGGGCCTTCATTCAGAAGGTGGTGGACTTGGTATACCCGGAATCAGCCAATCCCAAACGGTTTCTTATGGGAATTTGCGTGCTGCTCATGGGGATTGCCCTGGTTCTCTCGGCCTCCCGCAGCGGCATCCTCTCTCTATCAGTTTCTGCTTCTTGCATGGCGGTGCTGTTTTTGGGCAGGCGCCGGCTACGCAAATGGGGAATGGCTGTTTGCCTGCTTCTGGTGAGTATTTTCCTTCTGGCGCTTTTCCTGGGTATGACCCCGACCGTTGATAAGTTTCATGATATTGATGAATTGTGGCGACGGTTGTACACGACCAAGACCCTGGTGCCTATCCTGATGGATTATCCTCTTCTGGGGGTGGGATGGGGGAATCTGAAGCAGATCTATCCCCGGTATATCCCACTGGATGCCCCTGAAAATTTCAATGGCCTGACCGCTGCGGGATATGCCCATAACGATTGGATTGAGGCCGTGACTGAAATCGGGATTATTGGCGGGCTGGTGATTCTGCTTGTTTTTAGCATATTCGGATACCGCATGCTTCGTATTTGGCGTCGGAGGCATGACCGATACGCTCTAGGGGTTGGGGCCGGAGTCATGGTCGGATTGGGGGCCGCCGCCGTGCACAGCTTTTTTGATTTCAGCCTGCGTATTCCGGCCAATCCGGTCGCCCTGGCGACCGTGGCCGGAGTAGGGTATGCGGCCACCCACCTGAGAAGTCACGGCTATATGGAGAAGCTTATCTACCGCAAAAGCACCGTTTCCCTAGACGTGAAAAAACGGATGGTAATCTTGGGGGCGGTTATGTTTTTTTGTCTTCTTTGTTCGTTTTTCATGATTCGCCACCTGAAGGCGGAAAATATCTGCCCCAGCGAGTGGAATTCCACCATCGAAATCAACCGCAATCCCCCACAGGCCTATATCCAAGAGGCCATGGACTATAATCCCGATAATTTTGAATATCCGTATGAAATGGCCCTGTACTACGCATCTCCCCACATCCAAAAGGAAATGGACTTCAGCGAAGCCAATGAAGCCATCGTTCAATACCTGGAGAAAACAGCCCGCTTAAATCCGGTTTCCTGGAAGGTCTGGTTTCGACTGGGAGGCAGATACGTTTATCGAGAATACGATGCCTACAACTATATCAACCGCTGGCTGCCCCTGGCGGAACGCTGTTTCGAAATGGCCATGCGGCTCAACCCCAGAAACAGCGGTATGTTTACCTACATCGGACGCTACTGGCTATGGAGATCAAGCATTCCGGCCTCGCACGGCACCAAGGGCGACAGTCCTGCACCCACGGTCCGGCAGCTCGGAGAGCCGGCCCGGAAAAAATTTCAGGCTATCTTTCGGCATGTACTCAGGCTTGATCCGCAGGTCTGGAAAAAGGTGGTGGACGAGATATGGTCCTATTATCCGGATGACGCCGTGGTCATGGGCAGCCTGCCTTATGACGACGAGATGCTGAAACGCAAGGTGATAAAATATATCGGGGCCAAACCCTAGTTCAACATAACCTCAATGTTCTATAAACAACATGGAAAAGGTAAGATAATGTACTGTATTTTCAACCAATACCGTACCAAGAACACCATTTTCAGGATGACTCCGTTTGTGGATTCGAAGGATAGGATCATTTTTTCCATGTTGCTTACCCTGCGGGAAAGCCGGAGGACTCCAGATCCTGCGTTGTCAAGGGTTCACGGTAAAGTACTACAGCTGCAACCTCGAAGCCTTGAATCTGGGGCACCTTCGACTTTCGATCAATTGGGGGATAAGCTGACCATATCATATCGATCATCAAATTAAGAGGTTGATATGTAGGTTACAGTATGATAGACAATTGCGAATGTAGTTCACGATTCCGTATTAAATTCCAGTATACGAGTATAGAGGACGCACCTTCGGAAATGTTAATGTAGAAGTTACTACAAGGGGGGCATATGAAACGAATCATTCTACACTCAAAGCTGATCGTGGTTGTGATGTTTACGATACTGTCGGCATGTCCGGTCCCGGATGCGACAGCCGCCCTGTCGCCCGACCAGATTGATGCGTTTAAAGCCCAAATCACCGCCGCTGGAGATGATGCGGACCAGGTGATCAAGCTGGTTAGGGAAATGGTCGCCAAGCATCCTGATGACGCCGCGGAAATCGCTGCTCTGGCCGCGGAGATTGTCCCGGAACTGGCCGTGGATATCGCCGTGGCCGCTGCGGAGATGGCCCTTTTCCTGGCTGAAGAGATTATCGAAGCGGTATCGGCGGTTGTACCGGATCAGGCCGCCCAAATCCGTCATGCAGTGGAAGCACTGCTGGAAGCCAAGGATTTTTCACCGACACCTATTTTGGATGAACCCCAGGAAATACCGGCCCCCCCCGATCTGATGCCGCCACCGGTCACAGCACCGCCCACCACCGAACCTTATGGGCAATAAGCCGCAAAGATATGGATGAAAGGGAGAAAGGGGTATGATTTATCATCGACGAATCTTCAGCAGGGTATCGACCGGCCGGTTTCTAACCAACCGTTTTTTCATCACGGGATGCATTTGTCTGGCGGCCTTACTATTCATTGTCGGTTTCACGGCCGTCCCGTTGTCCGCCAAGGAGGTCAAGGTGAAACTGGGCCTTTTGGAGATTGTTCCCAGTATTGCTTACCGGGGAGAATACCAGGACAACATCTATGCCCAGGAAACCGATAAAAAAGAAGACTTCGTGCATATTGTCACGCCGAAGATCACCGTTAACTATATCGGGTCTCTGAGCAATTATGTCAAATTCGGGTATTCAGTCGATGTGTCCAAGTACACGGACAATGACGAGGCCGATTATCTGACACATGCACCGTATATTTCCGCGGCCTGGGAGTCGTCTTCCGGTTTCTATATCAAAGCCAAAGATGTATACCGGAAGTCGGACGATCCTTTTGGAACGGAAAACACCTTTCGCCAGGGGGTGGCCCAAACGGAACGCTGGAAGAATAACGCCGATCTGGTCGTCGGTTTCCGGTTTCTGGAGAAATACGCCCTGGAAGCCCTGCTCGGCTATTACCTGGAACGCTTCGACCGGTGGGAAGACCAATGGCAGGACCGTACGGATCTGCGTTACGGTGTGGCCGCAAAATACTACCTATCTCCGAAAACATCCCTGTTCGCCGAGGTCGTTAGCGTTGAGGGAACCTATGACGAACAAAACAACGGGATCATGCAGGGCGGTTCGGCCTGGAGCAGCAGCACCTCCCAGGATTTTCGGCACACAGCCGTATCCCTGGGCGCGCAGTTCAAGCCCGGTCATCGCCTGCGGGGCACTCTCAAACTGGGATACGGTTTCAAAGACTTTGAAAATGCAGCGGATAAGAACGGCCACGCTTTTGAAGACGATTCGTCCTGGGTGGCGGACACCTCCCTGACCTACACCCCGCGGCCGGGTACGGATATTGAGTTCGGCCTGGGACGCTCCCAGCTGGGGGCGCCGGATAACCAGGCCTCCTCGTTCGTGGATACCCGCACCTCCGTGAAATTGATCCAGGCACTCGCCAAACAAATGAGCCTTAAACTGGGATTTGCCCATGAGTACAACGATTACAGAAATGAGATCGAGGGGATTCCGGAAAAGTACTTCCAGGTTTACGAGGTTACCGCCGGGCTTACGGTGAAGCCCTTAAAATGGTTGACCACCGGGTTGAACTACGAGTTTGAATCCAAACAGGCCAGTGATCGTTTTTTCGAGGATGAGGAGTACGATCGAAACATTCTGGGCTTTATTGTTCAGGTACATTTTTAAGCGCCATGTTGTGAAAATACTGATCCGGGGGAAGCTTATACGCTTCCCCTTTTTTAATACCCCAATTGGGTGTAAACAAAACTACAACAGCACTGTGCCGCTTTTTCCAAAGGAACATTGATGCTAGTGCGCTATCGTACGGCCGTGATAATACTTACCATCTGGTGCTTATGGGCATGCGGCACGGGTGGTGACCTGATAAAGATCACCGATGTCGGTGAAGACGATAAACAGACCTTCGATGAGCAGGCGCTTTCCCACCTGAAGGAAATCAAGGACGCTCAAAAAGAAGTGGATACCGGCCTGGAGCTGTTTATCGAAGAAACCCCCAACTACTCGGTTTCCGAATATTTATCCAAATATCCGGCCCATGGGGGTGGCAAGGCCGCCGACTATCGGGCCGCTCCCCGTGCTTTTCTGGACATTAAGGTTTATGAAGAACCGGATCTCACTCTGGAAAACGTCAGCGTGAGCGGGAAAGGGTACATATCCTTCCCCTTGATCGGCCGTATCAAGGTGGGTGATCTGACCACGACAGAAATCGAAAACCTGCTGTATCAAAAACTGGTCCAGGGCAGCTTACTCTTAGACGCCCACATATCCGTAGATGTCCGCGAATACAACAGCAAGAAATTCATTGTTTTAGGGGCCGTGGGGGGTGCGGGGACCTATCCGCTCAGGGCCCAGGAGCGTGTACTGGACGCCATCTCACGGTCAGGCGGCATCGATTTTGAACAGGGGGGCAAGTCGGCCATGATCATCCGCACCCTGAACCCGGGTTCGGAAGCGGAACAAAAGATTGTCATCCGTGTTGATCTCGGTTCTCTGCTCAAGGGCGGGGATCAGATTTCCAATATTCTGATGATGGACAAGGACCTTTTTTACGTCCCCAAGGCCGATTATTATTACCTGATCGGGCAGGTGGAAAGCCCCGGAAAGTATCCCTACCAGGAAAAGGATATCACCCTGCTGGAAGCCATCAGCGCCGCCGGGGGATTCACCAGCCTTGCCTCGCGAAACAAGACCCGCATCATCCGCGTGGACAAAGGGGTGGAGAAAATCATAGAGGTCAAGGCGGATACGATTACCAAATCCGGCAAACGTAATCTGGATCTGCGCATTTTTCCCGACGATATCATCATCGTGCCGGAACGGTTTTTTTAAAGGTCCCATGAACACAACCCCCAGCCCTAAAGATGTTCGCGAATACCTACAGGTCATTATCAAGCGCCGCTGGCTTATCATCGCTATCTTTGTGCTGGTGGTCATTGCCGGTGCCATTCAGTCTCACCGCAAAATCGCCAAGGCGGTTCCTCTTTACAGGGCCACCACGCGAATCGTGTTCGAAACCAATTTGACCAACCAGTTGACCCTGGAGGAGGCCACTTTTCACCGTTACATGGCCTACAGCGATTTCCAGACCCAGCTGCGGGTTATCAAGAGCCGCGGGGTGGCCACCGAGGTCATCAAACGGATGGATCTGGGCAGTGATCCCGAATTTACTGGAAGGGGCGAGGTTAAAAAGGACACCCTGTCGAAGTTGAAACAGCAGGCGGGCTTTGTGCTTTCCTTTTGGAAAAAAAAGTTATTCTCCATTTGGTCCTCTCCTGGTGACGGCAATGTAATCGCCAGTGATACCGCGGATACCGCCCTGCTGGATTCCGGTATGACCCCGGGGCCGAATGCCAGACTGGTTTCGGCCTTTCTCAACAAAGTGGCGGTGAAATGGATAGAAAACACCCGGCTGGTGGATATCAGTTTTACGGCCAAGGATCGGAAGCTGGCCGCGCGGGTGGCCAATGAAATCGTCAAAACCTATATCGAACTCAATATCGGGGCCAAGCTGAACGCCACCCAGGATGCCATTCAATGGCTGACCGACCGCATGGAGAAGGAGCGGGAAAAGGTGGAGAAGGCCGAGATCGCGCTTTTGCGCTACAAAGAAGCCGAAGGTATCGTTACCGAGTTTTCTCAGGACGCCGCCAGCCTGGATGCCCAAAACCTTGCCAAGCTGGGAAC
>CAZWGD010000098.1:0-7481 GCA_964633235.1 uncultured Desulfobacteraceae bacterium
TAACGGTACGGTTTCAAGGCGTATTTACTAGTTGGAAAACCCGGATATAGCCAAGTTTAATACACCTTATTATGCAGCTTCGCGGCAGATGATAGACATGATCATCCGACCCGAAGAAACCAGAGAAAAAATAATTCGCGCACTCGAAGCACTCTTATAGCCACCGGGTCCGCGGTATAGGAGGAAGTAAAGATGCAGACAGACAGTTATACGGGACAGATGCTGTGGGTTGATCTTGAAAAAGCAGAAGTCAAAGACAAGCCCACAGATAGAGATGATCTCAAGCGTTTCATCGGCGGGAGGGGGCTCGGCATCAAGCTGTTGACCGAATTGGCCCCTCCGAAAGTGGACCCCTTGGCCCCCCAAAATCCCTTAATTTTCGCCACCGGACCGTACACCGGAGCGGGGGTCTTTTCCGCCTTTTTTAATGTCACCACAAAATCACCGCTGAGCGGTATCGCCGCCGCCAGCCATTGCGGCGGCCATTGGGGGCCGCGCTTGAAAAGGGCGGGGTTTGACGGCATCGTCATCACCGGTGCGTCCGGCGCCCCCTGCTATCTGATGATCGATGAAGGAAAAGCAGCCCTGAAGCCGGCTGAGGATATCTGGGGAAAAGGGGTATTTGATACCGAGCGGCTTATCAGAGAGAAAGAAGGCGATGTGGAAGTCGTCTCTATCGGTACGGCCGGCGAAAACCGGGTGAAGTTTGCAGCTTTGATGAACGGGCACCGCGCCGCAGGTCGAAGCGGTGTGGGAGCGGTCATGGGCAGCAAGCAGCTGAAGGCCATCGCCGTCAGGGGGAAGCTGCCCATGCAACCGGCTCACCCTGAAAAGGTTACCGAGATTTCCCGGCGGGGCGCCAAGCTGGCCGTGGAAGGGGGTGCGGCGTTTTCCAAATACGGCTCTTCCATGGCGTTTGACGTCTTCAACGAAGCAAATGTGCTGCCGACAAAGAACTTCCGTTCGGGTCATTTCGCCGAGGCCGAGCAAATTAATGCCGAAGCGCTGAAATCCGGCTATTTCGTTAAGGATCACGGTTGTTTTAACTGCCCCCTGAAATGCGGCAACCTGCATAGGGTATCAAAAGGCCCATACAAACTGGATGAAGTCGAGGGGCCGGAGTATGAAACGCTGATGGCGTTCGGTTCCAACTGTACCAACACCAATCTGGAGTCTATTCTCATGGCCAATTATCTCTGCAACGACCTGGGTATGGACACCATCAGCTGTGGAAATATGTTTGCCTTCCTCATGGATCTTTATGATTTAGGCATTATCAACGCAGATCAGCTGGACGGATACACAATGAAATGGGGAGAGCATGAAACCATGATCGCACTGATCCCCAAAATCGCAGCGAGAACAGGGGTGGGCGACCTGCTGGCCGAAGGCTCCTATCGGGCTGCCGATAGTTGGGGGCCGGCGGCCCTTGACCGGGTCATTCACGCTAAAAAACAGGAATACCCGGGTTATGAATCGAGGCGATCCTTTGGTACGGGTTTCTCTCTGGTGTCCAGCAACCGGGGGGCATGCCATCTGCGGGCGGCGCTGTACGTGAATGAAATATTTATGGGAGAATTCGAGGAAGACGGTTTTGAAAATCATCTGGCGACACTGATAAACAAAGAGCACTTCCTGGCCCTTGCCGACTCGTATCTCACCTGCAAATTCGGCATGCGAAACGCACAGTACACCATGCCCGTACTCACGGAACTATATCACGCGCTTACGGGAACAGCGTTGACCGAAGATGAGCTGCTCCTGGCCGGGGAAAGAATATGGAACCTGGAACGTGTCTTCAACCTACGTGAGGGAGTTGGAGCAGATATGATCCCATCCAGATTATTCAATGAAAACCTGGACGACGGCAAGCAAGGCGGCGAGGCCATCAGCAGGGAACGCTTCCTGCAGGCCCGTGAGAAGTATTATCAGATGCGGGGATGGAATTCAGATGGGGTGCCGTCTTCGGAAAAATTGAGCGAGTTGGGCATAGAAGGATAAAGGAGAGGGAAATGATGGAAAATATTACAGTGATCGGAGCAGGGACAATGGGCCTGGGAATCGGTCATGTGGCGGCCTTGGCCGGGTATAACGTGACCCTGAATGACATTTCCATGGATATCTTGAATCATGCCATGGATGCGATCAAAAAGAATATGGAGAAGGGAATCGAGCGTGGAAAGCTGGACAAGGCCGCCATGGACGCAGCCATGGAACGGATTATCCTGGAAGCGGATATGGAGAAAGCTGCAAAGGGAGCGGATCTCATCATTGAAGCGATTATTGAACAATTGGACGTAAAGTGCGACCTGTTCCAGAAATTGGATAAGATATGCAAAGCGGAAACCATTTTTGCCTCCAACACCAGTGCGCTGAGCATTACAGAGCTTGCCGCCGCAACCCCACGGACGGATCGATTTGTGGGAACCCACTTTTTCAACCCGGTTCATATCATGCGGCTGGTCGAAATCGTGAAAGGGCTTGAAACATCCGATGACACCGTCGATACCATCGCAGCAGTCATTAAGCGGATGGGAAAAGAATCGGTTATTGTGAAAGACTCTCCGGGGTTTGCCACCAGCCGGATCAACGTGATGATCGGCAACGAAGCGTTTTACATGCTGCAGGAGGGGGTGGCCTCTGCCGAAGACATCGACAAATCAATTAAACTGGGACTCAACCATCCCATGGGGCCGTTTGAACTGGTGGACCTGGTGGGCCTGGATATCCGGCTCAATGTGCTGAAAGATCTCCACAAACGGTTGGGTGAAAAATTCCGCCCCTGCCCGCTGCTTGAAAAATATGTAAATGCCGGGCGCCTGGGTCGAAAAGTCGGCCGCGGGGTTTATGAGTATGATAAATAATTTTCATTCCTCTATTTCATACTCCTTGATGTCGACCTCGCGAACCTTGAATCGCTCGAACTTTCTCGGCCGGGGGTACGGCGCGGTAGCATCGAGCCCTATCTTGCAGACAAGACCGGCGTCGGTTATGGGATTTAGCTCGTGGCCGCGTGCATCGGGAATGAGGATAATATCCCGGTCTGCTCGAAATCTCGTTGCCAAGGCCCACTCCACGTCATGCGGATCACGGATGTTCACATCGGAGTCGACCACCACCACCTGTTTGAGGGGTGGAAATGCAGCAAAGGTGGCCAGGACGGCGTTTCGCTGGATTCCTTCGAGGTTCTTTCCGATCTGGACAACGGCGTGATAAAAACCGCAGCCGCCATAGGTAAGGAGCACGTCCGTAACCGCCGGCACCTGTGCGGAAACGGAATGGAAGATGCTTGCCTCGGCCATGAGCCCCACGGCGTTATAAACCTCGCGTCCGGGTATGATGGTGTGCCAGACCGGGTTTTTGCGGCGTGTGATGCCCTTGACTTTGATAACCCATCTGTCGTCTTTTTTTGCGTAATATCCCGCAACTTCCGCTGCGGGCCCCTCGGGCTCGCGCAGTTTGGGAAGCAGCTCCGCCTCTATGATAACCTGTGCCGTTGCCACCGCCTCCACATCCACCGTCTTGGCCTTCACCAAAGCCAGCGGTTCTCCAAGAAGGTGACTGGCGATGCCCAACTCGTCATGCTCTATGGGTGCCGCCACCGCGGGAACGACCGATGCGGTATGAACCGCAGGGTCTACACCGACGTTTATGGTGATCTCAAGCGGCTTGCCCCGGGCCTCGACGCGTTCATAGTAATCCCTTAGGTGTCTCCCGATATCCATCAGGCACGTCATACGATCGCGGCCGGTGATCATGCATCTCATTATCGAAGCATTTCGCACCCCGGTGTCCGGATCTTTTGCGATGATCACCGCTGCGGTGAGGTACGGTCCGCCTTCCTCTGTACCGACCTGGGGAGCGGGCAGATTCCTGATGTCCCATTTCTCCTCCACGACCTCCTGGCACGGGGCCGAGTCCACAACCATCGGATGCACCGGCGAGGATCGCCACTCGGCCACTGCTTCTGCAAAATGGAACGGCAGGCGGGTTTCGGGCATCCCGAACACCTCGGCCAGAACCGTTCGGTTCCAGTATAATCCGGCGAGAACCGGCCATGGACTGCCCTTGACGCTCTCAAAGAGAACCGGTTTGCCGCCATGGAATTTGTTGGCGACCCCGCCGAGTTCAAAACGCGGATCGACTTCGGTCTTCACACGAACCAGTTCGCGACCCTTCGAGAGGAAATCGATGACACCGTTGAGATCGGACATGCCCCTTCGGGCCAGGTCACCGCAAACCTTAAGTTTGCTGCGCCGCTTTGTAGTCTTGCCTTGTCCCTTTGTACTCGTAGCACGTTTAGCCATGGTGTTCACTTGCCTCCAATCCGACTTATTGGTTTCAGGTTTCAGAAGTTCCGGTCCGGCCGCATCACAACAAGAACCTAAAGGAGGGAGAGCGTCATCTCCGGGAAGATCATGAGCAGCACTATGCATATGACATATGCGATGAGAAAGATGGAAACCCCCTTGAAAATCGTTCCGATGGGAACGTCCGGCGAAAGTCCGCTCACAATATAGACGTTCACCCCCACCGGCGGAGTCACCGCGCCCATCGTGGTCACCAGGGTGATCACCACCGTGAACCAAATCGGGTCGAATCCTAAGGTTTTCGCGAGGTGAAAGAAAATCGGGATGGTGACGACCAGAAACCCCAATGCGTCCATGAGACAGCCGCCCACAAGGTATATCAGCAACACGACAAACAGAATTACTTCCCTCGGGACATTCAGCGATGCGGCCCAATCGGCCAGTTCGAAAGGAAGCCTCGTTACTGTCAGGAACCGGCCGAAAACAACGGCTCCCGTGATCAACAAGACGACCATCGCTGAAATCCGAATCGTCTCTGTGACCGCTTTTGCGAACTCCTGCGTCGAGAGCTTTCTTCTTCCCAGCCCTATCAATAAAGCCCCGAAGGATCCTGCAGCTCCGGATTCGGTGGGCGTGAACCACCCGGCATAGAGCCCGCCGATGACCAACGCAAACAGAATCAACGCCTCAGCGGCTCCCGACAGCGAGATCAGCTTCTCTCTCATTGTGGCATTCGGTCCCGGCGGACCCAGGGCGGGATTCCGGATGCACAGAAGCAAAACGGTCAGGAGAAAAAGAATGGTGAGGATAACTCCCGGTATGATGCTGGCGACAAACAGGTGGGTGATGGACTGCTCGGTTTGTACCCCTATGATAATGAGAACAACGCTCGGAGGGATGACCACCCCCAGGGTCCCCCCGATGGCCACGCTGCCCGTACTCAACCCTTGATCATAGCCGTACCGTTTCATCTCCGGCAGGGCAATGGTGCCCATTGTCGCTGAAGTCGCAGAATTGGACCCGCAGATTGCTGCAAACCCCGCACTGGAGAGTATGGTGGTGCCTGCCAATCCGCCCGGCAGTCTTCCCACCCACTTGTAAGCCGCGTCGTAGAGCCTTTCCGTGATACCGGAATGAAAGGCAAGCTGTCCCATGAAGACAAACAGCGGTATGACGCTCAAACCGTATGAAGATAACTGTCCCCACACGTTTGTGGCCAGCATGTAGAGCGCAGCATCGGTGGAGATGAGGTAGGCGTTGCCCAAAAATCCAGCCAGAATCATCGCGAAAGAAACCGGCATCCTGAGGGCCATCAGCACGAAAAGAAAAATCAGACCAAGGACGGCCATAGTACTAGGACTCATTTACCCCCTTTTCGGCAAAGGCCTCCCCGCAGGACGCCATGAAGTCCACGAGCAGCGCAAGGGTTAGCCCCGCGCAGCCCAAAGATACTAAATAAACCCACGGGTAAACGATGACTTTCATGGTTTCGGAAAGCGAACCCGTCTGCTTGAGAACGCCTGCGTGGTGAAAAACGTGCCACGTCACAACTAGAAACAAAGCCGTCGAGATCAGATAGACCAGCATGTTCACCACTGCGCGAGGCCCCGGGGCGAGCCTATTCGAAAAAAGATCGATGGACACGTGTCCCTGGTGGATTTGGGTATAACCCAGGGCAAACGCCGTGGTCACCGCGGAAAGCCACCCGATGGTCTCGACGGTTCCTGCCATCGGGTAGCCGAACATCCTGAACACCATCTCTCCCACCGTGACCAGCATCATTGCGACCAGGGAAAAACCCGCCACCCAGGCGAGCCCCCTGTTCAGAATCGAGTTAAACCGACTCAAATGATTCACCCTGGGACCCCCGTATTCTTTTACATCGCCGAGGCGTTATTCGATCCTTCTATTTATATTCCTTCGCGTACTTGTCTCTAAGCTGACCCAGACGTTCGAGGAATTTTTTTGCAGGCAGCCCCTTTGCTTCCATCTCCTTCTCCCACGATGCCACCATCGGAGCGAGCAAAGCGTCCCATTTGGTCGCTTCGGCGTCCGAGAGCTTGTGGATCTGAAGGTTGTAATTCTTCTTCGACCAGGCAAGCGCCTCGCCGACGTTCTTTTTGTCATGGTACTGACCGGTCCAGATTGTCATCTCACGTGCGAGTTCGTCGATGACTTTCTTCACCTTGTCGGGAAGTTCATCCCACTTTTTCTTGTCCATCACCGCGGCGAAGGTGACAACCGCTGTCGGGTATTCCACCACGTGGTGAAGATTTTCGGCGAGTTTGAAGTCTTTCAACACCTCCCGCGATGTCATGGCTCCATCGATGACACCGGTCTGGACAGACTCGGGAACCTGGGGCATGGACATAGCGACGGGCGCCGCGCCCAGGACCTTTAAGATAGACACACCCGTGCCCGCCGCACGCAGTTTCATGCCCTTCAAATCCTTAAGGCTCTCGACCGGCTCCCTGGATTGGATGTGCCCGGGCTCGTTCGTGAACATGGTGATGATTTTGAATTTTTCGTATTCGGCGGGCTTGAATTCACTCATCAGATCCAACAGGGTGAGACTCGCCACTGTTGCGTTGGGAAACTTAACCGGAAGGCCTACCCCTGAAGTGAGGGGGAAGCGTCCCGGGTCGTAGGCGGGACAGCTCAAGCCGATGTCGGCCACACCCCGCAATACGCCGTCATACATATCCCTGCCACCCAGGAGGGTGCCCCCCGGAAACGTTTGAACCTTCACCAGTCCATCCGTGCGTTTTTCCATCTCCTTGGCCCATTGGGCCATCTGTTTGCCGGGAAACGTACCTGCCGGGGCGAAGAAAGCATAGGTAAGCTTAATGGGTTTGGCTATGGCCTGCGACGAAACACCGCCCAACATCAGGCATAGTGCGGCCAAGAATACGACTAAAAGCGGCATCGGGTGTTTAACTCTCATGTCATCTCCTTTCGGTTTGTTGTGATAGCGTCAGCATCCGCCGGCTTGTCACCGGCGATTCCATCAGCAAAATTCAGATGTAGGAACTCGCTTTTTAAAATTGCGTGAAATGAAGAGATTTCGTTGTGTCTGCTCTTTGAGCAGACCGGACCATATCTAAATATACTTTATCCAGCAGCACATAATTCAAATACTGATAACCCGGCGGGTTGTCAAGGCCCATTGTT
>CAZWGD010000099.1:0-7457 GCA_964633235.1 uncultured Desulfobacteraceae bacterium
GGAACCTGCCCGGGCACGATATTCGTCAGTGCCCCGTGGGTTCACCGCCGCACCCATGGCCCTGGCCCTGAAGTTCATCAGGTTTGTCTCTCCGAGGGGCGCGCCCTTCACGTTGAGAACCGGTTCCACACCCGGTCCTATTTTTTGAGCGGCCTCCTCGGGGGTACAACCCAGAATAGCCCCAAAGCCCTCATTTTTGGCAATCTGATCCAGCACACGCTCAAGCGCTTCCCGGTTCCCCCATTCCAGCGGAATACCACCAGTGTCTTCAGTGGTGATGGCACCGTTCTCGTAAAGCTCCCAAGCCCAGGCAATCATCCGGGTGGCCGAAAGGACATCGATCCCCAGCCGGTGGCATTTAGCGGCGATCATATACCAGGTTTTCATATCGGCATTCTTGATCACCCAGGTGGCTGAACCATAGATGTTGCAGCTGGCCACCAAGGGTCCCAACTCATCCTCCTCAAAATAATCCATGCAACGCACTTGGCAGTTGAAGCAGCCAGTACGACCGGCGCCCTGCCGATTCTGGTGCGTTTCCCAGAAGGGTATGTGACCGCCCACCAGCTCTTTCTGCTTGTCCCAAACATTGGATTCGTAATTTCCCAATACAACCGCCCAGGACGATGGGGGCATGTTTTCCGCCATGCCCACCGTGCGCGCGTTGTCGATCAGCGGTTTTTGCGTTTCAAGGGCTTCGAGACAGATATCCAGGAACTTTTGCGGTTCTGCAACCGACACCCCCTTGGTACCCCTAACCGCAATGGCCTTCAGGTTTTTGGATCCCATGACGGTCCCCATACCGGTGCGGCCTGCGGCGTTGCCCATTCTGGTCTGAATGGACCCATAGGCCACACCATTTTCGCTTCCGGGACCGATGCAAACCACTTCTACTTCGGGATCCCCGAGTTCCATCTGCAGGGCGTCCTGAATTTTATAGGTATCCATGCCCCAGATGTGGGAGGCATCCCTGATCTCGACCTTATCGTTGTCGATGCTGATGTAAACCGGTTTTGAAGCTTTCCCTTTGATAAGGATGCTATCGTACCCGGCGTATTTCAGTTCCGGCCCCCAGTAGCCGCCCATGTTGGACATGCCCTGAATACCGGTCACCGGAGACTTGGCCGCCACTTCCACACGCCCGGAACCCGGGAACATGCTGCCCGTAAGCGGTCCTATGGAAAAGAGCAGCACATTTTCGGGTGACAGCGGGTCTATGCCGGCTTCAAGCTCTTTGTACAGAATTCGCGTGTTGAAGCCGCGGCCGCCCAGCCATTTTTCGGCAAGCGCCGAGGTGGGCTGTCTGTCAACCTTTCCGGTACTCAGGTCGATCCTCAGAATCGTACCGCCGTATAAGTAAGTCATTGGTATCTACCTTTCTATCTGTGAAGATAACCACTTAGGCCCCGGGTAGTCTTTATCTGACCACATGTGGCCAAAACCCAAAGGTTTCAGTGTTCAGGCTTCAGCAACATAACTTCGCGAATTGGCATCTTTTTACTTCTTCACCTTCCCCAGATCGAACAGGATCATCTTGGTTTCACTGAGTTCGTTGAGCACCCAATCCGAAAGCATGCGTCCCACTCCGCTGCGCTTGGTTCCGCCAAAAGGCGCCATTTCATCCCAGCAGCTGGTGGCCTCGTTGATATAGATGCTGCCGGCCTTGATCTCCTCCGCCAGGTAATAGGCACTGGCCAGGCCGCTGGTGAATACCCCGAACTGGAAACCGAAACGGGTCGCATTGGCCAGTTCAACAGCCTGGTCTATGTTGTCAAAGGTCTGTATCCCCGTCACCGGCCCCATGGTGACCTCCTGGCTGATGGCCATTTCGTCCGTAACCCCGTCTATGATCGTCGGCTCGATATAGAGGCCTTGGGTGTTGTTGCCGCCGGTCAGGAACCGCCCTCCCTTTTTTCGCGCATCATCCACCAGGGCCATGGTCATCTCACAGACCTTGGTATTGTTGACCGGCCCCACATCGGTATTCAGGTCGAGAGGGTCACCAAACTGAAGTGCTTTGGTTTTTTCGACGAATAAATCAGCGAATTCCCGGTGCACATCCTTATGGACCAGAATGCGCCTCGTTGATATGGGAGACTGCCCGTTGTGGCTGTAGCAGCCGCCGACTGCGGCATTGACCGCCTCTTCGATGTTGGCGTCATCCATGACGACCAGGGCGTTGGATGACACGATGGCAAAAAGAAGTTTTTTAAGGGCCGCCTTGGCGGCAATGGCTTCACCGGTTTTTTCCTGGCCGAAAAAATTGACCGCGTCAATACCCGGACTGGACACCAGCTCATCTCCCACCGTAGCTCCAGGGCCGGTCAGCACATTGATACTGCCAGGCGGAAATCCGGCCTCGTGCAGGGCTTCGGCAATGAGGATCGCACTGAAGGGAGCGCCGCTTGACGGTTTGACGATCACGCTGTTTCCCAGGGCCAGGGCATAGGGTATGGTGCAGTTCGGCATCTCGGACGGATAACTGAAGGTAGATATGTTGGCCACCACACCGACCGGTGCAAAGGTGTACATGATGCGCTTATTGTTGGAGTCTTCGGTCACATTAGGGAGGGTCTGCCCGCGGTGGGACTTCACGTTGGCGCAAGCCACGTGAAAATTGCTCCAGGAATAGCCGTTGAGCGGGCTGGCTTCGCTGATGGACTGTTGCATGGGCTTGCCCGTCTCCAGACACAGCGCCCGTGCCGCCTCCGCATCGTTTTTACCGGCGATCTCCACGGCCTTGTGCAGCAACTCGATGCGTTTCAAGAGCGACAATTTGGCCAGGGCCTTCTGGCCTTCTTCGGCTGCGGCAACCACCTGCTGAACATCTTTGCGGGTGCACTTGGGCACCGTACCCACCAGGCTTCCATCACCTGGATAGCGAACCTCGAACCGCTCTCCGGATTCCGACTCGACCCATTCACCGTTGATCAACGCTTTTTTTTCTAAGATTTCCTCGGCCATGGTTTACCTCCTAAAATGGTTAGCTTTCATACTTCGTTAATTGATAGGGTTGGTTACTTCACCGAAACTGTACGGCATTTCCCTACCCCCCGGCCCCAGGTATCCCTGCTGAACCCGGATACTAATAGATACCGTCAAAACGCCGCCTCACCAGTGCCGAAAACACGTAATTGATCAGCGTGGTAAAATCGAACACCGGCAGGTTAACGGCCTCCTGGGTGGCGGCGGCATAGGGCGGCAGATCGGTGCATTCAAACAGGATCGCCCTGACGGTTTCATTTTCCTGCACCAAACGCCGGGTTACCTGGACGACTTCCTGCTCGACTTCAGCGAAATCCAGAGACCCCTTTTCGGCATGGATGGCGTCGTAAAAATGAGGTTGGTCTTCCATACCGGCCACAGCCACGGGAACATCAATGCCGTTGGTGGCGATTTGCAGATGTCTTTGGGTGAGTGTTTTGGCATTGGCGGTGACAATGCCGATCTTTTCGCCGGGTTTCAGGAGCCGGTTGATAAACGGGAGCTGCAGCAGGCTGGACATGAACACCGGCACCGGAAACTCTTTGGCCATCAAATCGTGATACAGGACCATGAATCCGCAGTTGCCGGTGATGGCCTTGACCCCTTCCTTGATGAGCTTCCACCCTGCATCCATGAACGGCTGCAGCAGCTCGGGGTCCCCCTGATATACCAGGCGTTCCATATTCGCCCCCCGCACCACCTCATAGCGCACCGGAAAAGAAAACGTAGACGCATTGCCCGGACACCCCGGCGGAAAAGGCATAAAGCTCTCCATTAAAATAATGCCGATGGGTTCCCCGTAACTGGTTTGCCCCTTATTGGCTTTATAAAGCATGTAACACCTCCGCAATTTTCAACCACTTGTGGTGGATCGTCTTGATAATCACGCACCAGCACTGGAATTTATTAGCAATTTCCAGGCCAAACCTCATAAAAATTGCCTGTCTGCCCTGACAAACATCACTGGTTGCCGCCTGTCTGCAGTCCTCGTTATGCCCCCCCTTTTCTGGAAATCGCATATTTTGATCCGTATATGAATCAAGCCGGCTATGGACTGGCAACGCCACCGGGTGCCATGCCCGCGAGTTTGGGTTCATTGAATCTGAAAGCCTGTAGAATCGACAGGGCTTATGTCTTGATCCGTTTTCTGATCAAGTTGGGCGCCAAACCGTGCTTTTTCAGCTTACGGATGACGCTGGGTTGACTGATATTCAAGAACTTGGCCATGTCCCGGGTAGTGCGGCATTGCCGCTTGGCGGCTTTGAGCATCTCTTTCTCCAGGGTGGCGAGCACGTCCGATAACTTATTGATCTCTCCCTCTTTGAGGGTTGCCAGGCTCCATTCATCCAAGGCATCGCTGCCGATGCTCTCCAATATATGCCGGTCTATTCGGCTGCCCTCGCTCATGACTACCGCCCGTTTGATCATGTTTTTCAGTTCGCGCACGTTACCGCGAAATGGATAGGCCTGCATCAAGGAGAGGGTCAGTGGGGAAATCGTTTTCGCCTGGTTGTATTTTTGGTTGCATTCCTGCAGGAAATGGTCGGCCAGTTCGAAAATGTCATCCGTTCTTTCCCGTAATGGCGGCAGGTTCAAGGCAATGGTGTTCAAACGGAAAAAGAGGTCCTCGCGGAACCGTTTTTCCCGGACCGAGGTTTCAAGGTTCTGATTGGTGGCCGCCACCACGATACAGTCGATGGCCTTGGGTTTGGTCCCGCCGAGCCGCAACACCTCGTGATCATCCAGGTATTTTAGCAGCTTGGCTTGCAGCGAGAAGGAAAGGTCGCCGATCTCGTCCAGGAAGAGCGTGCCCTCGTGGGCCAGTTCGATCAAACCGGGTTTCCCCTGGCTTCCGGCTCCCGAGAAGGCCCCCCTTTCATATCCGAAAAGCTCCGCCTCGAGCAAATTTTCAGGGAGGGTGGCACAGTTGATCTGGATGAACGGTTTCTTCTTCCGCTTGCCGCAATTGTGGATGAATTTGGCCAAAAGGCCCTTGCCCGTACCGGATTCACCCAGAAGCAAAATACCGGTAACCTCCATATGCGCAATTTTAAGCGCGGTGCGCATAATCTCGCGCATGTTATCGCTGTCGGCAACGACCCGTTGCTCTTTCAACTCCCGCATGCTCAACTCGGAAAGCTTATCTTTATAGGTTTCCCTTTCCTTGCGTGTTTCCTCGAGCTGCTTGCGCATGGTTTCGAGTTGGGTGATATCCCTTTCATTGATGACCACCAGGGAAAGACGGCCCTGGTCGTCAAAAACCGGCATACCCGTACACAGCACGGTTTTGTTCGTTCTTTTGATATACTGCAACTGGCTTACCGGCCGCCCGCTTTGAATCACTTCATCGGTTACATAATTGCTGTACAGCCCGTTCTTGATAATGCCGGACACCTTGCTGCCGACGACTTCATGCCGACTTAAACCGCCTAGTTTTTCCGAAGCCCGGTTGATATCGACCACCCGGCCCTCGTGGTCGCATATCCATATGCCGTCCGAAGAGGATTCAAACACGGTTCGAAACTGTTTGTCCAGGGCCGAAAACAGTCCCAGACCTTTGGCCGTTTCCGCGAAGGTTTCCAGGGTTAAAAAGATACAGACCACACCGGCGACCCCTAGACGCCCCTTTATTGGAGAGGTGGTAACCACCAGTTGGACATGCTTGGCAAACATGTGGCGGTCGGTCTGCGGTTTACCTGATTTCAGGCACGCGGATACGACCTTCTCCATCTTCGGCATATGCTTCCAGATGGTTGTGCCCAGGATCACCACTTTCCCATCCGGCAAAATCTCCTTGGCCCGCCTGTTCAGAAAAATGATACGGCCGGTTTTATCGGTGGCTAGGATGCCATGGTTGCTGAACTGCAGGATTTGATGATAGTCTAGGGCATGCATGGTTTTTCCGGGATTTGACCATCCCCTGTATTGGGGTTAAACGGATATTAGAGAATGCGGACCTAAAGATCAATTGAATTTTCGGCCGAAGCCGATGTGCAGCCGGTGTGCAATCGGTATGCTGTGGGTGAAAGGGGTCCCCCGGGAATCGGTCCCGGGGGTTAGATGACGCACACTGATGTTGAGGCTGAATAGGAGAATCGGCAGGCACGGATAATGTTTTTGCATTTGGCCGCAGGATATTGTATGAATACGACCCATTGTCCGAATCGGCATGCAACTGGAATGGCATGCAAAAAGGCATCACGCCTGTTGAAGGAGTAGAAGAATGACTATGATGAATTCCCTTCGGAAACCGACCTTGACGGGCCTGTCAAAGACCTGCGGCTGAGCGGCTAAAATCGATCCGGTCGGACTCGATAAAATGTTGGCCTCCCTGCCCAAGCGCAACGACCCGAACCTGCTGGTCGGATATGACACCAGCGATGATGCGGGGATATATAAACTCACGGATGAAATGGCCCTCGTGGCCACGGCCGACTATATCACCCCGCCGGTGGACGACCCTTTCCTGTTCGGTCAGATAGCGGCGGCCAACGCCATCAGCGACATCTATGCCATGGGTGCCCGGCCGGTCACCTGCATCAATCTGGTCAGCTTCCCGTCAAAAAAACTGGGCCCGGATACTTTAAACCGGATTATCGCCGGTGCCTTGAACAAAATTACCGAAGCCCAAGCCGTACTTATCGGCGGCCATAGCGTCGATGACGATGAGCCCAAATTCGGACTTGCCGTCAATGGCCTCGTCCATCCCCGGAAATATTGGTCCAATGCAGGCGTCCGGCCGGGAGACGTCCTCATACTCACCAAACCATTGGGAAGCGGCGTTATTTTCAACGCCAATCTCAAACGCCTGGTCTCCGACCGGGCCCTCAAGGCCTGTCTCGACATCATTACCACCTTGAACAAGACCGCCGCAGAAACGGCCCGGGGGTTTGAGATACATGCGGCCACCGATGTTACCGGCTTTGGCCTGGCGGGGCATGCTTTTGAAATGGCCAGGGGGTCTGATGTTACCGTCCGCATCCACATAGACACTCTTCCGGTGATGGACGAAGCCCTCGACATGTACAAGCGTGGGGTCAGTACCGGGGTCAACGCCGCCACCCGTGAACTCGTGGCGGCGCATATCCGCTATGAAAGGGAACTGCCCGCCTGGCACCGGGAAATTCTATTCGATCCCCAAACCAGCGGCGGCCTCCTGTTTTCACTGCCTGAGTCCCAGGGGAAAGCACTGGTTCAGGCACTTAATCAAGCCGGTATGCAGGATGCCGCCTTAATCGGCGACGTCGTTACCAGCCAGAACCAAAGGCGCCTGATTATCCGGTAGAATGTAGGTTCGCCTTTAAATCCGTCAATCCCCAAACCGTCAAACGGACGACACCATGTACCTTGCCCGTCTAACCCACAGCGGCCGGACCACCTATTTTATTCGTGAATCCTACCGGGAGGGAAGCCAATTCAAGAGCAGGGATATTTTTAACTTGGGAAGCGACCCCTCCGAGTATATCGTGTAC
>CAZWGD010000100.1:0-7399 GCA_964633235.1 uncultured Desulfobacteraceae bacterium
TCACAAGTTCAATACAGCAGGAAATCAAAACCACGTCGCTGCTTACAAATATCGCCTCCTTTGCGCCCATTATCCCCAGTACGGAAAAAGAAGCGCTGATCCTCGAGTCGAACCTGATCAAACGTCATAAGCCCAAATATAACGTGGAATTGAAAGACGGAAAGCGGTACCCGTCACTTTGTCTTGACTTGAGTCACCCCTTCCCGCGCCTGAGCATCGTACGGAAAACGGATCGAAAAAACGCCAAATATTTCGGACCGTTTTCCTCGGCCCAAGCCGTTCGCCAGACCTTGAAAATCGTCAATAAGGCCTTCAAGCTGCGCAAATGCAAACCACGGGATTTTTCCACACGCACCAGACCCTGTCTGAACTTTCAGATGGATACCTCCCTCGGTCCCTGCTGCCAGGTGGTGGACCCTGCAGCATTTGTCTATGGTGGACGCCATCATCAAGGAGGTAGAACTTTTTTTAAAGGGCAGAACCCCCCAGTTGATTCAAAACACCAGAGCCGCTATGCATGAGGCCGCCGGTGCCCAGGAGTTTGAAAGGGCCGTCGTATTGCGAGACAAGCTTTTTTCCCTTGAGAAAACCCTTGAGCGTCAGGTAGCCGTCACCACTGATTTCAAGGACCGGGACGTCCTGGGTATCGCCAGAGACAAAGCGGCATCCGTCATCACGCTGCTGGTTATTCGGGGCGGCTACCTATTGGGGACCCGCCATTTCAAATTCCCGGAAACCATGGCCCTCAACGGGGAGTTGATAGAGACCGTGATTCGAAAGTATTACCCCAGGACCCCTTTTGTGCCCAAAGAAATTCTAGTTCCGCTAGCCATGGAAAACCACTTGTTCCTTGAAGATCAACTAAAGGGGATCAAGGGTGTCCGAGTTCGTATCCACTGGCCTCGGAGAGGTGAAAAGGCCAGGCTCATCAAAATGGCGATACGGAATGCCGAAAACGAGCTCCAGGGGCATTTGGCCTCGACGGCCGCCAATATGGATCTGCTTGCCGGGCTGCAAAAACGCCTGGGAATGCGCACCATGCCGCTACGCATCGAGTGCTTTGACAACTCCAATATTTCCGGTATGGAACCGGTGGCTGGAATGGTGGTTTTTGAAAACGGAACGGCCAAAAAAGCGGACTATCGCAAGTACAAGATCAACTCTGTGCCCGACCAGGACGACTATGCTTATATGGCCGAGGTGATGACCCGGCGCTACGGAAAGGGGGAGGCCTCCAACCCCCTTCCGGACCTGTTGATTGTGGATGGCGGAAAAGGGCAACTCAATGTTGCCCTGTCGATAATCCGGCGGTTCAATCTACCGTCGCCGTTTATGATGATTGGCCTGGCAAAAAAGAACAAGGCCCTCGGGGAGACGGAGGATAAGGTGTATCAACCGGGACGCGCAAACCCCGTGAATCTTGGCCGAGGAGGGGATCTGCTGCTTTTTCTGCAGAGGGTCAGGGACGAGGCCCATCGTTTCGCCCTTTCCTTTCACCGGCAACGCCGAAACAGATCAGCCGTTCAATCCCTTTTGGATACCATTCCCGAAGTTGGGAAAAAACGAAAAAAGATCCTGCTGAAGCACTTCGGCAGTCTGAAAAAGATCCGGGCAGCTACTCTTCACGAGCTGGGCGAACTGCCCGGTATGAACCGGCGGGCGGCAGAGACCGTTAAAAGGGCGCTTGCCGCTAAACCTTAAAGCGTTTTCAGCAGGTCTTTCAATTCCTGAACCGCGGCCGCCGATTTTTCGAGAGCGGCCTGTTCTTCAGGGGTGAGATTAATCTGTACAATCTCCTCAATCCCGCCGGCACCCAGCTTTACCGGCACCCCGATAAAAAGGTCATTGATGCCGTATTCTCCCTTCAGATACGCGGCGCAAGGCAGGATCTTCTTTTTGTCTTTTAAAATCGATTCGGCCATTTCAACGGCCGCTGAGGCGGGTGCATAGTACGCGCTGCCGGTTTTGAGGAGCTTTACAATTTCAGCTCCTCCGTTGGCGGTTCGGTCAACCAGGGCATGGATGCGCTCGAGGGACATCAATTCGGTGATGGGAATACCGGCCACCGTGGAATACCTGGGTAACGGCACCATGGTATCCCCGTGTCCGCCCAGCACAAACGCGTGGGTATTTTCTACGGATACATTCAGCTCCATGGAGATAAAGGCCCGGAAACGGGCGGAATCAAGCACTCCGGCCATGCCCATAACACGGTTTTTGGGAAACCCGCTGGTATCATAGGCCACATGGCACATGGCATCCAGGGGGTTGCTCACGATTATGAGGACGGCATCGGGAGACTGCGCAACCACCTGTTCGGTGACCGCTTTCATAATGCCGGCATTGGTGCTGATCAGGTCGTCCCGGCTCATGCCCGGTTTTCTGGGGATACCGGCTGTGATGATGACGATATCAGACCCGCAGGTGGCCTCATACTGATTGGTTCCGGTTAGGCGGGCATCGTGTTTTTCAATGGGAGCCGCCTCGGCAAGGTCCAGAGACTTTCCCTGGGGTACCCCCTCGATGATGTCCACCAATACCACATCACAGAGTTCCTTTTCGGCCAGCCGCTGAGCAGCGGTGGCTCCTACATTGCCGGCTCCCACCACGGTTACTTTTTTATCCATTGGCATCCTCCTAGGTAGTCGTGTACGGTCTAATGTCGAACCTTTTCTCACTCGCTCTGCATTGATATCACAGCTTGGGTTCCTGTCAATCATTTTGCTGGAATATCATACCGTCATTTTCGCCCGGCTTTACTTATCCGCGTCTCGCCGGATCGTCAAACTATTGTACGCCGGTTGTTTCTTTTGATAACGCCCGATGACCTATGGCCATTACCGAACCCTGGTTTGATTCAATAGGCGACAGAAGTCCGATAGATCTCATCATGTCGTGTCGCAATCCGCTGAGCCGCAGCCTGATTCGCTCCCTGTCTGAATAAGCGTCTCGAACCTATGGCGTTGCGTATCGTGAACGAAACGACTGTCCTGCTTCTTGACAAATACGCAGAAAACAGCTTAAAAAGGCGGCTAATTGAAAAACGTCAGCCGGTTGGATTGCATCCGGCCGGAGCGTTTACCCGTATCATTTATCCACCAAATTATTTGAGAGGAAACACACCATGGATAAACCAGTGTACGAAACCGATTTTCAGGAACTAACCCTTTTGCAGCGGGGAAAGGTGAGGGATATTTACGATGTGGATGGAAAGCTGCTTATGGTGGCCACAGACCGTCTTTCGGCATTTGATGTGGTCATGCCGGACCCGATTCCGGATAAGGGCAAGGTATTGACCCAGATCTCCCTTTTCTGGTTTGAAGTGATGAAACCGGTTGTATCCAACCATGTTATCACCGGCAATGTGGAGCAGTATCCCGAGGCTTGCCGGCCCTATGCCGATGTGCTGAGAGGGCGCAGCATGCTGGTTAAAAAAACCAAACCCCTGGCCATCGAGTGTGTCGTGCGGGGGTATGTATCCGGTTCGGGCTGGAAATCATATCAGCGATCGGGAACAGTCTGCGGTATAAAGCTTCCCGAGGGCCTTGTGGAATCGGACAGACTGCCGAAGCCGATCTTTACACCTTCCACCAAAGCCGAGCAGGGCGCCCACGACGAGAATATCGATTTCGACCGGGCCGCCGAGATCGTCGGCCGCGCTTTGGCCGAGAAAGTGAAGGATATCAGTTTGACCATCTATGATAAAGGTGCCCAACTGGCGGCGGAAAAGGGAATCATCATAGCGGACACTAAATTTGAGTTCGGTCTGGACGGGGATGAGCTGATTCTTATCGACGAAGTGCTGACGCCCGACTCTTCACGCTTCTGGCCCCGGGCTACCTATGCACCCGGCGGCGCTCAGGAGAGCTATGACAAACAGTATGTTCGCGATTACCTGCTTTCCATCAACTACGATAAAACTCCGCCGGGGCCCAACATCCCGGGGGATGTGATCGAGGCGACAAGGGGGAAATACTTAGAGGCCCTCAGACAACTGGCCGGCGATTCCTATGCAGTTTGAGAGTCAAGCGGTTCCCTTTGATACTATCGATTTAACAGATCATACCTTCCGGATCAGTTCTAAAGCTGATCCGGACTGGCTTGAGGGACTGGCCGGATCCATTGACCGGTTAGGGTTGGTTGAGGCGCCATTCATACTTGAAACAGATTCTCAAAGACGGATTGTTTCCGGTTTTAGAAGGATAGCGGCCTGTCGCCGATTGGGTCTTAAAGCGGTGTGCTGCCGAATGCTGGGACCGGAAACCGCCATGCTGACCGCGGCACATCTGGCCGTGGCTCAAAATGCCTGGCAGAGGCCCTTGAATCTGATGGAAAAAGCCCGTGCATTCGCCCTGCTGGGAAAAGGGTACCCCCAAGCAACGGAGATCTCTGAAGCCGCCAAGCCTTTGGGGCTGGTTGAAAACCCACCCGTGATCGCTAAGTTGATCCATTTGACGACCCTGCCCAAGTCGTTGAAACGGGCCGTGGAAAGCGGAGATATCGGCCTGGCCATGGCCTTGGAACTGGGAAAGCTGGCGGCGGAAGCCCGCCGACAAATGCTTGCGCTATTTCAAACCTTCCATTTTGGCCTGAATCGGCAGCGCCAGCTGTTAACGCTTGTGGCGGAAATTGCGGCCAGGGAATCGAACACCGTGGAGCAGGTCCTGGCATCCAACGAGATCAGGACCGCCTTAGCCAGGGCAGACAAGGACCGGCCGGCGCGTGGCCGGGTGCTGATTCAGCAGTTAAAGAGACGTCGCTACCCGACATTGACCGAGATGGAGTCGGCATATGCGCGTCTGGAACGCAGACTAGAATTGGGAAACCGAGCCCGCATGGTCCCGCCACCCTATTTTGAGGGAAAGACCTTCGGTTTGAATTTGGCTTTCGATACCCTCGAAGAACTGGGGGGGCATCTAAAAAAACTGGGTGAGTTGAAAAAAGACCCAGGATTGAAACGCCTCCTAGAGAAACGTTACCTGACGGCTAAAACGACTTAGCCGAAAGACCGAAGACCGAAAGCAAGGCGATATACAATAACCCCTGAAAAACAGCGCTGATCAACCAGCCAATGAAACAAACGCCGGCGGCACGGTATATGCTCGCATAGCTCAGAGCCTGCTTCACGGCCACTGCCGCTGCCACGATCATCCAAACGGTGGCAACCAAAAAAAGAATGGCACTCATCGCAGGTATGAAACTCAGCAAGCGCACAAACCCGGGTGAACTGGCAAAACCCAATGCCCGAAGTACGGACTTCCTGTCCACATCGGTCCGGGCATCGGGCAGCAATCTTACGCCGATAAAATAGGTTGAAAACGCCCAGACGTACCAGCCCAGCAGGGTAACGATCATGCCGAAATTAATTCCGGCAACTCCGGCCCTGCCAAAAGTCCCATAGGCCACCGCCATGCTGTAAATGAACACGGCCATCATGGCCTGAAACATGGCATCCTTATCGTTCACGACTTCATCATATACGTCGCTATCGAGTTTGGCGGCCCGATAGAGACGGTCTAAAAATTGACGCATGTTATCCCCCTGGTGGTGGGAACCGGTGTTCGCAAAAAGCGGGCCTGCGCCCGCAGACAGGCTTAGCATCTTGTCTGGGGCATGTCAACGACGCCACAAAAAGGGTTTGTTGGGGGACCGGCCAGGGGAGGGGGTATGCCGGTGGCCGTCGATAATGATGGTTGCGGATACATAACTAACCGATAATAATGGAATAATTCTATTTCAAGCCCCTATGGGATAGCTGAAGAAAATTTTTCTTGACAATCTTCGGGTAAATACTTTATTAATCTCTAATCATTAAATCACATTCAGTTTTTCTCCGTGATTGCATTCATATATTCCGGTATTCCGGAGACTGTGGCGCTCACCACACGGACCCGGCCAAACACTCGCAAAACGATTGGAACGATGATGCCGAATGTGACTGTTTTCCACCCATTGGCGAAGGTGCTACTCTTATCAAGCCAAACCGATCGGTCTTCAACCCGCCGGTCCTGGACCTCCAGCCAGTCAACCATCTCCAGCCCCGTCTTCTTTCAACCCAACGACAACGCCCTGAAAACATCCAAAAGGCTCCATTCAAGGGAACCCGTGCTAAAAAAACAAGCGTTTAAACCGCAAGTAAACAACATAAATACAAGGTTCGGCCCGCAGACTAAAAGGACAAACGGCCTTTCATGATCAACATCGACATGGAATGAGGAGGGAACTCATGGCAGAAAAAGAAATCGTGGAAACCTCGGAAGCACAAATAGCCGTTCACTGGGGTGAAGAGGACTATTACTATCCTTCAACGGAATTTGTCGCTCAGGCAAATATGACCGATCCGGATGTTTACGACCGGTTCAGTCTCGACAATTTCCCCAATTGTTTCAAGGAGTATGCCGATCTGTTAGACTGGTATGAATACTGGCATACAACCCTCGATACCAGTGATGCCCCCTGCTGGAAATGGTTCGTGGGCGGCAAGATCAATGCCAGTTATAACTGTGTTGATCGGCACCTGGTCAAATATAAGAACAAAGCGGCCATTCATTTCGTTCCGGAACCGCTTGAAGAGGGGTATGAACATATTACCTTTCAGGAGTTGTATGTTCGCGTTAATGAGTTTGCCGCCGTTTTGAGGGATGTCTGCGGCCTGAAGGCCGGCGACCGGGTTACCCTGCACATGCCCATGATACCGGAACTGCCCATTACCATGTTGGCCTGTGCCCGGTTGGGCGTCATTCACTCCCAGGTTTTCGGCGGTTTCTCCGGGCGGGCCTGTGCGGATCGAATCGTTGATTCGGGCAGCAATGTCCTGATCACGGCTGACGCCTATTATCGTTCCGGAAGTCTGATCGACCACAAGCAAAAAGCCGATCAAGCCGTCACCATGGCTGCCGGTGACGGTCAGACGGTGGAAAAGGTGCTGGTATGGCGGCGCTACTCTGGGAAATACTCCTCGGAAACCCCCATGGTGGAGGGACGCGACTTTTTCGCCGATGATTTGGTAAAAGAGAAGTACGGCGTTCGTGTGGAACCGGAAAAAATGCCCGCCGAAGCCCCCCTGTTTCTCATGTATACCAGCGGGACCACCGGGAAGCCGAAGGGATGTCAGCACAGTACCGGCGGGTACCTGGCATACACGGCCGGCACCTCCAAGTACGTTCAAGACATTCATCCGGAAGATGTCTACTGGTGCATGGCCGATATCGGCTGGATAACCGGCCATTCCTACATCGTATACGGTCCTCTGGCCATTGCCGCCTCCACGGTCATCTATGAAGGTGTTCCCACCTATCCAGACGCGGGCCGCTCCTGGCGAATCGCCCAGGAGCTGGATGTCAACATTTTCCATACCGCACCCACCGCCATTAGAGCCCTGCGCAAAATCGGACCCGAC
>CAZWGD010000101.1:0-7352 GCA_964633235.1 uncultured Desulfobacteraceae bacterium
GGCAAAGGAGATACCGGTGGGAATCTCTCCTGAGGCGGCTAGTTTAGCAGGCTTTGAGCCCGAGTGGGTGTAACGGGCGATATTTTCGTGTAGAGCATCCATAAAGGCCCATCCGCCCTTTTCACCAAACAGCTGCAGCCAGCTGGAAACATCCAGAAAACCGGTACCGGATGAGTTCGGGTTGGGCATGATCACATGACCTTTGTACATCGGTTTGGTGAGGTCCCACCAGGATTTTGGCGGCACCAGGTTATTTTTTTTTCCTTCGACGGTGTTGTAACTAATCGCCGCCACATAGGCATCCAGACCAACCCAGCTGGGAACAGGATCACTGTCGTAGAATTTCGGGTCCAAGTTTTCAAGTCCTTTGGGCTTGTAAGGATGCAACATTCCTTCGGATTTGAATAATAACAGCGATGATCCGGACATCCCCCAAGCAAGATCGGCCTGCGGGTTATTTTTCTCCGCCAGAAGCTTGGCGGTAATAATTCCGGTTGAATCTCGAACCCATTTGATATGGATATCCGGATGATTCTCGTTAAAGGCGGCTGCATACTCTGCAAGATGCTCTGCCTCAACAGCCGTATAGACGGTTAGATCTTCTGCAAATGCCGAGTTCCCAAGACCGATCATTGATACCGCGGCAATACATGCTACTACTACAAACTTCTTTAACGTCGTATGTATCATGGTCTCCTCCTAAGGTTATGTGTGTTGGATTGCGGTGTGCAACCATTTTGCCCACAGTCAAGGACTGGAGTTTCTTCGCCTTCGAACCGCATGCTTTTATTTATTTACACCCTCTTTGGGCCTCTCTTTGGGAATAGAAACCCTTAACATATCATTGTTTCTTAGTCAACTCATATGCCATGCACTAGAGCTATTATATTTTCGACAGATGCACTCCAGAACAGATCCCCCAATGGCTCTCGCTTTCTCACTGATGGTTTTGACATACCCGCTATCGCCGCGGGGATCGATATCGCCCATCTTAAGCCCGGTTTTAACCGGTGTGCCTGCGCGCATGAATCCTCGCAGAATACCCGGTATCCGGGCCTTAACAGGTACGCCGGAAACAGTGGCCACGATTTGTCCCGTGTCCACCGCATCACCCAAAACCAGCCGGGTTTCCAATATGCCATCCGTTGGAGCCCGCAACACCCGTTCATGACCGTAGCCTGAGATGATGCCTGGAATACCCGTATTCTCCCGGGCATACCCGGATTCAACAATCCGTCCCAGGTGATGTCCACGATGGGTTTCCACAACGAAGTGTGCATCATGACCGGCGTCGTAGCCCGGTCCCAGTGCAATCACCAGGGGTGCATCCTTTTTGTGGATTCCCGTATTGCGTTTGCTCAAGGTAGCCTCCACCAGTGTATCCGCTTGGATATGATTCATAACTTCCAACCGCGGATCAACCAAAACGGGAATTTGCGAATGCCCCCAAGTCTTTAGGCATTCATCCGCATGTGAAACCAAGACCGCCTCGACCCCTTCCACCGTCATGCGGCCCTCATAGACCGCTTCGCAAAATGAAACGGCGCGACGGACAGACAGGGGCTGATGGGTCTCGGTCATCAAAACCCGTATATGGCTTTTATGTAAACGCCACGCCACACCGGAGGCCATCTCCCCGGCACCCTTTATGATCGTTAACAGATTCTTATTCATTCATTCGGCTCTTTGGTTTGAAATTAAAAAACGATATCAAATCCCACGGTAAATCCGCCATTGCTTGCCGCCCGGTTTTGTACTGTACTATGACACCGGCCGATAACGTACTCCAAATATTTATTTTGAAATCTATGCCAACCGATGACGCATGAAGTCGGTCATCATCACCTTGCCGTCCACGACGATGTATGCACCGCAAATCAGTCCCTTCCTTAAAAGCGCTTCCGTTTTTTGCATGGCACCCGCGAGAGCCAGGTTCTTTTTTGCTTCCGTGAAGGGGCCGGCCTGAATGGTTACCATTATACCGGGAATATCCGTTTGTGCATCGAGTTGCTCCGCGGGCCTTTGGATGACGGTCCTATCCGCTATGTAGCTTGCATTGGCGATTGATGTCGCCGCCGCGTCGGCCACGGAAGCGCTACCGGCGATCACGGTAGCCGCGGAAGCCACCCCCCGGGTTAAGCTGCGCCCCCCAAGCCCGCTGGTGGCGACACCCCATGATCGTCTCCCGTCGCCGATTGAGAGAATATCAACTAGGGTGCTTTGCGCTACATCGGACCGGACCCCCACCTTGACGGATTCTCCGGGGGCCAGGCGGATGGCGATGTCCCCACCGTTGTTCACGATGACCCTGGTCATATCCCGGCTAAAAAGAACGGAGGCCGTGAGATCGGCGATGGTCCCGGCTACGGCGGCCATGGGGGTCAACTCCCGGTCCACGGCCATGACGCTGCGGATCATTTTCAGAGCCGAAAAATCGTCCATGCTCCGGGGTGCTTCCTGATACCGGCAAGATAGCCGCGGACGCTGTCGGGCAATCCGTTCCAGGAAATGGAAAGCCTCCCTGGCCGCGCGGATACAGGACTCCCTCTGGAAAACCGGCCCCCGCCAGGCTTCAATGACCAGGCGCATGGGGCCGCATTCGGCAAGCAAGCGGCCGTTGCCTAGCATCTGGATGTTGGTCCGGTAGGTCATCTCCCTATCTGCTAAGCCGGCGATGTCGCCCAGGCACATATACCCTTCCAATCAGGCATGGACGATGGTCTTCCCTCAAGCCTTGAGGGCCTTTTTTTCGGGGGAGGATCGCTTGTTTGGATTATAGGCCTTCTGCAATAAGAGCGCGGCCGTCAAAGCTATCAACCCCGCGGCATCGGCCCAATAATTTGGCCAAAGCAGCCCCAGGGCGGCCAACCAGAATAAAACGGTTTCCAGCCAGGTGGCGCGCCTTAAAAAGTAACGCTCCAGACCCGATGCAAAGGCAATCAGGCCCAACAGGGTGGCCCCCACGGAAAGACCGACCTGCCAGTTGAACAGTTCGTAGCCCGGTCCCAAGCCCAGAAGCGGCCGATAAGCCATGACCAGAGGAATGATGTATAGCCCTTTGGCCAGTTTCCAGGAACTGAAAGCGGTCTGCATTGGGTTGGCGCCGGCCACGCCGGCCCCGGCGAAGCTCGCCAGGCTGACCGGTGGGGTAACATTGGCGTCCTGGGAGTACCAAAACACGATCATGTGGGTTACCAGCAGGGGAACACCCATATCCAGCAGGGCCGGACCGGCCAGGGCGGCCAGGACGATGTAGCTTGCCGTTACCGGAAGCCCCATCCCCAGGACCAGAGAGGCGGCCCCAATCAGGATAATCGCCAGGGCCTTGATGCCCAAACTCAACTCAAGCACCAAACTGGAAAATTTCAACCCCATTCCCGTCAGGGTGACCATGCCGACAATGATTCCGGCTGCCGCACAGGCCACAGACACCATGATGGCATTAAGGGCCCCCCTTTCCAGGGCGGCAATGACGGTTTTGATTTCCCCCCTGCCGAAAACGGTAAAACCGGTGCGTGGGGAAGAAACCGACCAGCGCACCGCATTAGCCGCCAAACTGGCGGCCGCGGTGCTGATCACGGCGATGAACCCGGCCATCATGGGAGAGTAATTGGCCACCAGAACGTAAATCAGAATGACCACCGGAATAATGAAATGCAGCCCCTCTCTCACCACCCCTAAGATCTGTGGCAGGTTTTCCTTAGGCTGTCCTTTCAGGCCGTATTTTTTAGCTTCATAATGCACAAACAACAGCACGGTCACATAGTACAGCAGGGCCGGCAGCAGAGCGACCTTGATAATCGTCAGATAACTGGTGCCGGTAAATTCGGCCATTAAGAAGGCCCCGGCGCCCATGATGGGCGGCATCAACTGCCCCCCCGTGGAAGCGGCCGCCTCGATGGCCCCGGCCACATGGGGCCGGTAGCCGACCTTTTTCATCATGGGGATGGTAAAGGAGCCGGTGGCCACCACATTGCCGACGGCGGAGCCTGACACCGATCCCATAAACCCGGAGGCCACCACCGATGTTTTGGCCGGACCGCCGGAAAACCTGCCTGTCAGGGCATAGGCCAGGTCGATGAAAAAGGCCCCGCCGCCCGTGGTTTCCAGAAAAGCCCCGAACAGGACAAATACAAAAACAAATGTGGCGGCCACACCGATGGGCAAGCCAAAAATACCTTCGGTGGTCAACCACAGCGTGGTGACGATGCGTTCGAGGCTGTACCCCTTGTGAATGATCAATTCGGGCATGTAGGGGCCGAAGAAGGCATACAAGATAGCCGTAGTGCAGATACCGGTCATGATCAGACCGATAACCCGCCGGCATGCCTCCAGGACCAGAAGGGTCCCCACCATGCTGACAACCCGGTCGCTGGTCAACCAATCTCCCTGGCGTTCGAAAATGGCGGTCAGGTTTGCACAAATATAATAGGTGCAGTAAACAGCGGCCAGGGCAAGGGTCCAATCCAAAATCACCCAGCCATTCATCCGGCTCTTGTCCGCCTTTTTAAACGGGGGCTTGATTAAAAAAGTCAGACATAAAATGGCGCCCAAATGGATGGAGCGCTGGACCAGCGCGGTCAGGGCGGTGATTCCGGCTGTATAGAGCTGGTAAAGGCTCAGGCCGACGGCCAGAATCATAACAATCCGGCCTGTCCATCTTGAAATTTCGGTCAGGTCACGGTCTTGCGGGGTTTCTTCCGCTGAAATTGTACCGGCTTGACCGTTATGCAGATCTGAGGATCTTGTGTCTGTCATCGATGTTCAGCTTTCAGGCCGGGGCGTGGCCCTATGGGGAAAGATCAGGCGCCAGGCGCGGTTAAACCCGTTGACTGGCCGTGCGGAAAACCGAACGGCAACGTGGGGCGCCATGGCAGACAGGTTCGTCTCCACGCCCCGCCAAATAATGGTATGATCCACCCCCGGGCTGCCGATCCTTAAAATAAAGTTGCCGGTAGGCATGTGCATATCTTCGATGGCTTCAAAGGGTCCGCGCCGTACCATGCGGCCCACCCCCGGCATACGCCCCATACCGGCCCCGAATTTAAGATACCGCTCTTCCTCAATGAAGATACGACCCTCCGCGTCTACACTGTGGACCTCCCAGACGGGTGCATCTTCAACGGAGTGGTAATAACGAACCGTAAAGCGTTCTCCGGCCAGCAAAGGCAACACTAGAATCGGATTGCCGCCACGCAGCGGGGTAATCCCCAGTTCCAGACCTCCGGGAATTACCCTGATGGCGGCAATAGATAGTAACATCAGACCGATTACAAGCCCTAAGCCATAACGGGCCGGCGCAGATGGCATGTCGATCCTAGGGCATCAGCTTCGCCGGAACGGCCACACCTTGCTCCTGGAGATACTTGACCGTACCGGGATGAAGTGGAATGGGCGAGTACTTGACCGCGTTTCCCGGCGTGGTGTAAGCCGCCGAAGGATGAATTTTTACCAGGTAATCGTTGTGCTCATACAGGGCTTTGACCAACTCATAAACCAAGTCGGTTGCCAGAGATCCCTGGCAGATCATGACATTCCACACCCCGATGGTCGCCACGGCCTCGTCCACACCGCGGTACAGACCGCCGGTCAACTCCACGCCGGCGTAATTCTTGTTGGATGCGGTAATTTTTTGGGTCTGTTCCGGGGTAAATTCGATGATGTGAATATCATGGGTCGTGGCAAGATCAAGAATCGAACTGGTGCCGGGTCCCACGGACCAAACCCCGACCTCGATGGTCCCGTCCCTCAGGGCATTGGCGCTTTCGGTAAACGACAGCCGGCTGTCCTTGTATGAATCCAGCGCAATCCCCAGGGCTGTAAACACGGCCTCGGCCATGAAATTGGTCCCGCTGCCCGGGCTCCCTGTACTGATGCGCCTTCCCTTGACCTGCTCGATATTGGTGATGCCGCTCTTCTTCAGGGTGACCACCTGCAGCAGGTTCGGATACATGACGGCCAGGGTTTTGATGTTGTGTTTTTTGCCCTTCAGTTTTCCGGTACCGTGATAACCGGCCTCGGCTACGTCGCCCATGACCTCCCCCACGACGGTTTCACCCTTGTGCGCCAGCTTGACATTCTCCACGCTGGCGCCGGTCACCTCGGCCACCGCCTTAATGCCCTTTACATGCTTGGACCAGATCTCGGCGACGCCGCCGCCATAGGGATAATAGATCCCGCCGGTACCCCCTGTACCGATACTGATGAATTGTGTTTTTGCGGCGACCGGCCCGGCCGAAGCGAATATGATAACCAAAAAAAGGACCACGAGAGTACGTTTCATGACTGATCTCCTTTCACTTATGCTCAACCATGCCTGGTTGCTGGTTTTGGCAACGAAAACGGGTTTCTGTTCCAGTTTATTGCAAGGTGTTGATTTTCAAGGTCACGCATTTGGGCTGAACGGCTGTATTGCCGACCGGATAAACAAAGGAAGCGGTATCACCCGGCTTCACCAGCCCTTTCTTGGTTTTTCTGGGGATCATGCCGCCCACGGCTTTGTCGTTATCCAGAAAAATGTTAACCCGGTAGCGTTGCGGATGCTGGCTGATATTTTTTACGGTCACGCTAAAATGCAGCGTATCCTTGCCCCCCCATTTTTTGAAGCTGCAGGAGAGATCCACGAGTTCCGCTTCCGGCTCGATCTGCTTTTCCACCTCGCCCCGGGCGGCACAGGGGAAAACCTCGGGAGCGGTTTGCGGGGTCAGCCTTTTTGACGCGCATCCCGCGAAAACCCCACTAAAAACCAGAACGGCAACAGCCATAACCGTCAGGGTCGACTTGCCTGTCCAATCTTTTGGTATCATACCTCCTCCTTTCATAATAACCTGGTGATGTTTCCCATTTGGGTTAAGAGATTCCCTTAAACGGAATCAGTCTGCAATGGCTTCCCGGCCTTGGGCCCCGGGCTATCCGGTCTCGATTCCCAGCTCAGCTTCGGCTTCCTCCACAAGCGACCGTATGGCCTTTTCAGCACCCTGGGGCAGAGGGTCGGGTTCGTGGGTTTCCAGAATATGCCTGGCCGCGTTCAGGGAGCGCTGATAGATATCCGTGGAACCTGCCGCAGACCAGTCTTCACGCATATTGCGGTCGATCACTGCGGGTTGAGACTGGCTGCGCATATGCTTGTAGGTGCTTTCATGGCTGAGAAAATCTTTTCCCACCCCGATTTCCCTGATAACGTCAACCGCCAGCGTCTCATCGTTCACCGGAATGCCCTTGACCGCGAGCTTGATCATACCGGCAAACTCGTTATCCATGACAAGCTGCCCGAAATCGATGGTCATACCCATTTCGATCATACCCAGGCCATAAATCAGGTTGGCACCTGCCAACGCCGGTAACAGGCCTGT
>CAZWGD010000102.1:0-7345 GCA_964633235.1 uncultured Desulfobacteraceae bacterium
AGCTGCTGATGGCTCTCTGGAGACGCCGGTGCCACAGGGCTATATCTGCGGGTGACGCTCTCAGCATGTTACCCAGCCATGCGTCTCCGGATGCTTCATCACCGAACGCGGAATCCGGCGCCCGGCTCAGGGCGCAAAGGGCTGTCCGAATGAGCGACCGTATCCTGTCTTTCAGTTCCGCGGTGGCGGCTTCGGTGAAAGTCACCACCAGGATACGCTCGACATCGTGACCCGCCAGGATCAGGCGCAGAAAAAGCGTGCAGATAGTGTAAGTCTTTCCCGTGCCGGCCCCGGCTTCGATCAGATGGCTGTTCTTGAGCGGGATGTTCGCGGAATCCTGTTCGGGCATCTCGCGATTTCCTTTAAAGATAATAAATGGACCGGTTTTTCCATGAGCCTCATTCCTGATTGACATGCGTCTCCGCTGCGATCATCGGGGTATATACAGCCATGGCAAGGTTTTGGAAACTTCCGGCGGCATCGCTGAACGCACGGTCGAACGGGTCTTTTTGGCTGAATAGCCGGCTGATATAGGGATCCTCCCGTTCACCGGGATACCCTTTTTTACCACCACGCCACACCCGCCGCGCCGCAGCCATGGCTTTGCCGGAGCGGTGCTGGGCATCCGTTTTCAGCCATGCTTCGGCAAAAGCATAAGATGACCGCTGAAAAAAGGGCAACGGGGCTTTCCGGCCCCGCCGGAAAATCATCAACAGATCGGCAAGCAGGGTTTCAGCCCGGGTGGGCAATGGAAGAAACGCGTGCACCTCGGGTCCAGCGTCCCCCCGTCCGACGATTACCGAAACGGCAGGCAGGGTTTCGGCTGTTATCAGGTTCAGGATTAGGTGGCGGATCCAAAGGGCGGTCCGACGGTGAGGCGTCAGCCTGCCGAAAGTATACACCAGCCGATGATGGGGCCACAGGTTGCCGAGGGTTCCGATAATACGCGTGCCCCCTACCATCCTGTCGACATATACCGGCGGCAGGGGATGGTCGCTAACCGCCGCTCTCACCGCGGCCCCGACTGGCCCCGCCGCGGCGGATAAGTCCTTAAAAATCAGGCGGCCGGGGGATCCCAGAGGTAAAAGGCCGCATAAGCGTATCACCGGGTAGTGGTTTTGAATGTCTCGTCCCGCCACAGCATGCTTCAACAGGCGTTCACCCAGGGCGAATTTGGCCAACCCATCCAGCCTGACGGGCTCCCTCCGGTTGAGATCCTCCATGTCGTTGTCGAAGCTCAAACCGAGTTTTTTGTGGAGCAGATAGGCCGCCGGATTTCTGAAAAATACGATTAGATCGTCGATACTGACTGCAGGGGCATGATCATCCAAAAGCGGTTGCGTTAAAAAAGGCGTCTCCTTCCGCCGTGTTCCGCGGAGGGCCACGGCACCCTCCCAGGAGGAGGTTGCATAGCTGAACAGCGCCGGGTCGCTCCCGTCGAAATATCGGGGGCTAAAGGGCTGCAGCGGATGGGTGGTGATCAGGGGCGCGACCGGATCGACGCCTGGCATTCCATCCGGGGATGACCCTGCCGGGGAAAACCCGTCTCGGATAGCATCCAGAAGCTCACTGACCACGACGGACGGCGGCATCACACTGTTGGTGCGGATGTTTCGGCCCACGTAGGTAATCAATAACCGTCTGCGGGCTGAAATCAGGGCCTCCAGAAATAAGTAACGGTCATCGTCACCCATGGACCGGTCTCCGGGTCGGGGGTTTTTCACCGTCAGGTCAAAGGAAGCGGCGGGCTGACGTCTTGGAAAGGCGTCATCATTCATCCCCATAAGACAAATCACCTTAAAGGGAATGCTGCGCATGGGAAGAAAACTGCAGAAGGTCACGCCGCCCGACAGAAATCCCCGGGTCGAGGGCATTTTTTCCAGACACTCGGTAAGCATGCGCCGCATCACATCCAATCCGACCCGGCCTGTAAAACCGGCATTTTCGGACTGCGCGGCCATGCGTTGCAGCAGATCACAAACCACCTGGTGCTGGTTGTCATCCACACCCTCACCGCTGGCCATCAGGTCCAGGATCAACCGCAGGCGGCGTTCCCAGTCCGGCAGTTTATGGGTGCCCCTGATATGGTGCAGCCGCGCAAACAGGGTGTCGCAAAAATCAACCACGCGGCCGAGGATTTCCGCAGCCTTCCCCTCTATCTTATCAAAGGGCACCGTGTCAAAAACCGGCGCATGTTCCTCGTGGATAAGGGCATATCCCAAAAGCATGCGGTCAAGGCCGAACCGCCAGGTGTTTTCATTGGCTTCCGGCTGCCCGGCATCCAGGCGGTGGGTGGCATCCATGCCCCAACGCACCCCCGATTCCACAACCCAGTTCTTAGCCCTGTTTACATCTCCAATAGACAGGCCGAAACGACGCCGCACCGGATCGATGGCCAAAAGGTCGAAAACCTCCTGGACCGTTATACGGCTTTCGGCAATCTCCATAACGGCGAGAAATCCGCGAATCACCTCGGCTTCATCCTGGATGCGCCGATCACTGATACCATAAGGGACGGCATTTCCCTCTTGATGATCCCCCCTTTCGAATACGGAGGTGATCAGGGGGGCGTAGGTTTGAATATCGGGCGCCATAACGATCACATCATGGGGCTCCAGGGAAGGGTCGTTTGCAAACATGTCTAAAAGCTGATCATGGACGACCTGCACTTCGCGCATGGGACTGTGGCAGATGTGGATGGCGATGGAATTATCCCGGGAATCAACGGGCATGGGTGGTTCGGCCCCCGGCCGCCGCAATCTGAGATGCAGCATATCCGATTGGAGCAGGTCCAGCAGGCAGGGAGCATCGGTACGAGCCGGATCCTCATAGAGATCCCCCCCGGGTTCCGCATAGGCATCTACCCTGGCTTCAATGCTGCGCTGAAAATCTCGGCCCAGGGTCCCCAGCGAGGATAAAAGGACGTTGCCCTCTTCCAGGTGGAGGTCGTAGCCCTTTTGATCAAACCGGGGAGTATGGGAATCGCCGGCACGCAGGATATGGCGCCTTGAGCGTATATCCGCCCAGAACTCTTTGGAAGGGCTTAACACAAAAAGATGCACTGGAACCAATCGGGACAGGCCGGCGAAAACATCGATATACAAAGGCGGAAGCGTGGCGATACCGAAAAGCGAAACGCGGTTAGGAAGACGATCCGGATCGATTCGATTAGACACCAAGGCGCTGAAAAACCTGCGGGCCGCAGCAGCGATATGCACCGGCCCGAACCGGCCCACCAGAGCGTTCCAGAGGATCGGCTGCCAGCGGTCCTCGGGATCGAGCTTACGGTCATATTCCGGCGTTTTTTCCCAGCGCTCCAGCATGCCGTACCGGTATACCGCGTACTGGTCGAACACATGGGCGATTTTACGGGCCAACTGAAACGCTTTGCCCCCCCCCGCATCACCGGCAAGGTAACGATTCAGCGATGAAAACTCAGGCAAATGGCGGTATTCCGGCAGAAGGGACAGAACCGCCCACACCAGGTGCTCCCGTTGAAACAGGCAAAAGTTCATCTCTTCACTGCCTGGAATGGCCGCGAAGATAACCTCAATCAGCTCCCGGGGAAAAGGTGTGTGGATGTTGGCCCAGATGCCCAGGCCATGGGTTATCTGCATTTCCAGCCATAGCCGGATTCCTCGGGTTTGGACACCGACCCATTCCGGCATGGCGGGTGAAGGCAAAGGTTCCCGAAGCACCTCTGTCAAAGCCGCCGCGAGGGTTTCAACGCGATTGCTCTTGTATAGGCTCAGCATGCTGGTCATCCGAAGGGGCCGCAGAATCGATTTCTATACAGAGCGCCATAAGATCGAGACGCTTATTCAGACAAAGAGCGAACGAGGAGCCGGCGCAGCAGCTTGGTGGCGCTGTTAGCGGGCACCTCGGAAAGCGACGCGGCATGATCAGAAATATCGGACTTGTGCCGCTGTGTACAGCTCAAACTTCTACGGCCCCGCACTCGGTGTACCCTTCATACTATAGATGGCGCCATTTTGTAAGAGGGTCCTTTCTACGAGCGGTCTTAAACACCTATCAGGCGTTGAGTGTTTTTTTCAGCCAGGACTTAACCTCTCCATCTACGGCATACACCCCCTTGTGAGCACCATTGGTTTCCAAAAAGGCTTTTTCAAGATCTTCGGGCATCTGAATCTCAGCCAACTCAACGGCTTCTTCGGAATTGCGTCGAATAAAATAAATGACCGGTTTTTTCCCCCAGGTATTGACCACAAAATAGTGGGACACATCCTCATGGGACCTGATCACATAATTTCCTCCGGCCCAATTGTTCCCCCACACAAGGTACAGCCGCACCGCTGCCTCGGGGGTCATGACCCAATCAATGGCGTTCACCAACTCACTATCTTCCCTAATATCTTCCAGGACCATCATATCTTCTCTCCTTTGATACCATTCCATAATGGATTTTGAAACCCGTGCATCATACGATGTTATAGAATTCAAAAAAAAGCTTTTGGGAGGGCTAAAGGATGAAGGCTGTATAACAGTACGCCGACGACCGATAACGCGCCCCAACATATTTATGTTTAATTCTTTATACAGTATGGCAAATAGCATGCCACCCAGACAGAGCCCTCCCGTGAATCCTTGAGAGTCAACACGGTTCTATAGGCTTTCAGATAATGTTGTTTGCATGGCTGGAAGGGGCTTCCCTGGGAAAGGCGTACTGTATGTACCTTGTCGAGGGGAGGCGACTGATAACACAGCCCAAAAGCGTTTTCCGGAAGACGATGCTCCGGCTTGCCCAAGGTTGAAGATAACACGGCTTGGCGGAAGGCCTCGGCTTTGGGGCCCTGAATCGTCGCTGTCTCGCGAGACAGTAGTGTCTCAACTTCGACCTCCACCATAAACCCTCAAGGGCCGTTACAAAGTAGTGGATAGTTGAAGCCGCCCTAATTGTCGCTTTTCATAAGACCGGCTACTTGATATAGTGAGGGCAGGTTTTGCAGGAACACAGCCATACCATGAAGCTCAAAACATTTATCAAACGATCCGTAATCCAGGCGCCCGTTGACGAGGTTTTCAAATGGCATGCCAGGCCGGGAGCCCTGGAAAGACTAAGCCCGCCGTGGGATCCTATAGAGGTGATCACCAAAAGCGCGGGGATCGGTAGAGGCGCCATGGCGGTTTTGGCGCTGAAGGCGGGCCCCCTGCCCGTCAAACTGAAATGGGTGGCCGAACATACCGCCTACGAGGAAAACCGGCTGTTTCAGGATCGTCAGATCAAGGGCCCTTTTGCTAGTTGGATCCACACCCACCGTTTTTCGTCCTCTGAAGCGGGAACCAGCTGCCTTGAGGACCAAATCGATTATGCCCTGCCCCTCGAACCCTGGAGTGCTTTTCTGGGACATGCCTATTTCCAAAAAAAACTGGGACGAATCTTCGCCTATCGCCATGCCACTTTGAAGCGCGATATGGCCGATCATTCGGCGGCCAGGAAAAGGTCGGAAAGGTGGCCCCTGACGGTCATGATCTCGGGAGCCAGCGGCGTGGTGGGCACCGCCCTGACACCATTTTTAACAACGGGGGGGCATCGGATGATCCCTTTGGTCAGAAGACCACCGACGGTCGACGGGAATGAGGTATTTTGGAATCCGGAATCCCGACGGCTCGACCCCGCTGATTTGCGGAATGTTGATGTGGTCATCCACCTAGCCGGAGAGAACATCGGCCGCGGATCCTGGACCAAGCAAAAAAAACAGAAAATCATCCAGAGCCGGCGGCAGGGTACCGGCCTACTGGCCAAAACCATGGCCGGGCTCGACACCCCGCCCAGGCTGCTGATCTGTGCTTCAGCCGTTGGGTATTACGGAAATCGCGGCGAAGACACCATGACCGAGGTGCACGCCTGCGGTACCGATTTCATTTCAGAAGTCTGCCGTGAGTGGGAAAATGCGGCGTCACCTGCAGTTGAAAGGGGTATTCGCGTCGTTTTCCTGCGTATCGGAGTGGCCTTAAGCCCCCTGGGCGGCGCCTTAAAAAAAATGCTGCCGGCTTTCAGATACGGATTGGGGGGAAGGTTTGGGTCCGGGCGGCAGTTCGTTAGTTGGATCGATATGAACGATCTTATCGGAGCCATCTACCATATCATCAGTACACCTTCCCTGTCCGGTCCCGTAAATGTGGTGGCACCCCATCCGGTTACCAACCGGGAATTTACCCTTACCCTGGGAAAGGTGCTTTCCCGGCCCACTCCGTTCACGGTTCCCGAATGGGCGATCAAGGGGATATTTGGTGAAATGGACCGGGAGATCCTGCTTTCAAGCACCCGTGCAAAGCCGCAAAAGCTGGAACAATCCGGCTATCAGTTCCGGTTTTCGCGCCTGGAAGGGTCACTGCGACACTTGCTGGGCAGGTGAAAAGAAGCAGGCATTTATCCCTGGAGAGAAGGAGTAGTCAGACCGATATGGAGAATATTTCGTGAGTGTAACCTTCCGCTTATCATTAATGCTGCTGATGCTCACCGCTCTGGTTTTCGGATTTCTGCATTTATTTGTTACCGGAACCACCCTTTATAATTTCGAACGGCTGCATATCTTTTTGTTCAATCTATGCAGCGGCGGCACCGTTTTGCTCTACTACACCGAGGGACGCAAGCGGCTTTCGGTAAAGGTGATCCTGTTTTTGATGCTGGCCATGCTGTATGCTGTCCTGGCCTTTTTAAAGATCTACCTGCCGGCGGTGATCATTTCCGTCATCCTGGCCGTCATTGTCGATTCGGTGCGCATTAATAAGTTCTCTATCTTGCCGGTCGATTTTTTCAACCCCCGAATACCGGTTCATGTGAAATTCCATCAAGCGGCGCTCCTCTGCCTTTCCATCGGTTTGGTCATCTCCGGCCTTGTCATTCTGAATAATGAATATCTGGGAGTGATATCGTATGACAATCTCGAGCTGGACACTTTTTTCCTCGGTTTTTCCTTCCCCGTCTCCCTGATCACGCTGGCGGTGATTTTTTCATTCATGGAATCCAAGGACACTTCCCGGTCTGACATGCGTAAAAAGAACCTCGCTTTCTGGACCATCAACCTGGGGGTGATTATTTTTTTCCTGTTTATCATGTTCGAAAGGCTCGCCCTGCAGTTGGCGATAACCATGCTCTTATTGGGTTCTGTGATTCTGATTTACTTTTTATATAAAAATCTGGGTGCAAGCGTACAGCAAAAACGGTTTTTAACTTCGGGTCTTTTCTTTCTCTGGTACGCCACCATCACTGGAATCGTCTATATCATCCTCGAATTCGATCCGCATTTTTCCAGCCAAAAATTAAAATTTTTACTGCGCATGCACACCTTTGCGTCCCTGTACGGCTGGAATTTCAGCGGAC
>CAZWGD010000103.1:0-2109 GCA_964633235.1 uncultured Desulfobacteraceae bacterium
TAAATAGAACTGCGGATGTTTAGCTTGGAGATACGCTTATAGCGTTCATACCATTCCCTGTCCAGCAATGAGCTAACGGTTTTCATGCAACACTCCTTGAAAATATGACAACCTCATCGGGGTAGTGAGGTATACATGATGATATCCACCGAGTCCCCCGGTTTGGGGAACCGTTTTTTCGAAAGGGCAGCCTTTTTTCCACCCGGCTCAACTGGCCGTATACCCGGGTGGCGCCACCGGTTGGTTGCACAGGTTGAGACCCTTTTGATAACCCATCACCCATACGGAGAGATAGGTATCCACATAGTCCAGCCAGGACCTGAAAGTTTCCGGGTCCGTGGCGTGGCGGAACATGCGGGCGGTTACCACTGCACTTCCGGCCGCATAATGACGGCAATCGCCGCAATCGGTATCCGGCACACAGCAGGCGACGCTCCTGTCCCAGGTAAGATCGGTGCGGTACTGCCGGAAGGAGCGACCCAACCCAATCGCGGTGGAGGGGTTTCGCCGCGGGTAGGGGCAGGCGTACAGCTCGTGCAAACCCAGCGAATGGGTATGGGCCACGGCGCTGTAATATGAAAAGAGCACATGAGCGGGATATGCGGTGAGCAGGTCAAGCATGGTCCCACGCGTCTTTTGAAGTGATTCGGCGGTGTGGCACAGATCGCCGGCATAGCCGACGGGTGCCGAAAACATGTTGAAGGTCAGAAGGCATTTGTTTTCGACCAATATACGGGCCACCTCGGCCGCCTGCTCGATGTTGTCCCGAGTAAATGTGTAAACAAAAACAGCCCGGGGGTCTCCGCGGTAATTTTCGATCTGTTTCAGGAGCATGTGCTTTGCGCCGCGGATGCGATGGCTGGTGTCGTCATTTCCCCAAACGGATATATGGATTTTATAATTAATGGATGCGGGAATACGTTTCATACCGTTTGAGGCAATGGCACCCAGGGGCATCTCTTCGAAGCAAACCGCGCAGAGATCGGGAACCAGGGAGGGCTCAGCGCCGGCCAGCACCACGTAGGTGATACCCCGCTCTTTTTCAGCACGCATGAGCGCACGCCATGCGGATTTCGAACGGTTTTCCCTGGCAAACTGCTTGTCTCCCTCGTAATAGTAGCATCCTTCGCAACGGATATTACACCGGTTGGACATATCATAGGTCGATTCGCGCAGGAAAAAGTATTTGCGAACCCGTTCCCATCTTTCCCGGGTGGTCTGATCCGACAGGATGTCTGAAAATTTCCAGGTCTTATTTTCAGGGGCTGCCGAAGATACACGATTCGTTTTCTTGGGATGGTCCATTTTTCTGCTCCAGACAACGGCCGTGGGGGCGGTGACATACGCTAATCGGGTGAACCGTGGCCTGCTTAGGGTCCTTCTTTTACTTTACGGTCAATATAGGCTGCAATCAGCCGGACAGTGGTCAGGGTGGGATAATCGTCTTCGTCGATTCTGATATTGTATTCATCGCGAATCACCAGGGCCACGGTGGCCAAATCCATGCTGTCGATGCCGATTTCATCCACCAGGTCGATGTCCGGATCGAAGGTTTGCGGGGTTACATCCTCCAACTTGAGTTCATCGATCATGATTTCGGCAACACGGATGATAATTTCTTCAATACCGGTTTCGGCGGCCATATTATTTTCTCCTTTGAATTTTTGGCACACTATGCATTGATCAGCTTCATATTCCCGCTGCAAACCAGCAAGTCACCCGCCAGAATGCGGAAGGAGTAGTGACCGGCCCTTCCCCTGGTGGGATTGACAGCAATGTTGAAACGGTCGCCGGGCCGTATGATGCGTTTAAAACGAACCCGGTGTAGATTCTCTATTTTGGCCTTTTTCCCCCTTCCTGGTTTCCCCGCAGGCGCCTGTTCCACCCCTTTCAAGCGGTCCCATTCCCTGATCATCTCAGCGACGATCTCCAGCAGGGCAATACCGGGAAGAACCGGGTCTTCCGGAAAATGACCCGAGAACCAGGGCGAGTTGCGGGGGACGGTGGCTTCCGCCGCTATGGTGCCGAGCGCCGTCTGATGCAGGTTGATGAGTCGATACCACATGGGGGCCGTCTCCAATAAACTCGAAATTCAGTATAGTACAGGAA
>CAZWGD010000103.1:2119-5812 GCA_964633235.1 uncultured Desulfobacteraceae bacterium
ATACCGATGATGTTCAACTGCAAACACCAACGTTGCCTAATTTTTTAGCTTCAAGACGCTTCAGGGTTGAAAATTCAGGCCGCATTGGGGTAACCGGGCTAGCGGATCAAATATTCCCACAGAGGACCGCAAAACCCCCGCTGAAAAAGCTTGGAAATGACACCGGCCGCCGTATCTCCTCCGGAACCGATTACCCAGTTGGAACGCTTGCCCCCTCGTTTTCGGAGCTCTTGAAGAATGACATCTTCCTCAAGACCGCGACTGCGATAAAAAGTGGGGATCAGAAGATCTTGATCTTTTTGAATTTGACCTTCCTTGACCGTTAGCTCGTACAGGGTTGTTTGGGGATAAATGCGCATACCGCAGAAAAAGAAGATGACCGCTTTGGGCAGCTTTTCAGCCCTGTCCAGCGTATTCTTCAGGGTAACAGGATCCTCTCCGGGACCGCCCAACAGGAAATAATGGGCCACGAACAACCCGGCCCGGGTAGCGGCCTCATGAGCACGAAGCACGTGACGGGCGCGAAACGGTTTTTGGTAGGCCGCCAGCACCTGGTCGGATAGGGATTCCGTTCCAAACTCGGCATGGGTCATGCCCGCATTCGCCATAACCTCGAAGTAGTGATCCGGCGGTTTTGTGGGGGCGAAAAAAGCTCCCCACGGTATGGCGAGACCGTGTTTTTTCAGGGCCCCGGCCACCGCCAGACTGTGGGCGACATCCGCATTGAAGGCGGAATCGGTAATAAAGATGTATTTTGCTCCGGCCGCCTGCAACGCCAGGGCCGTATGGGCCACCTCATCCGGTGGTATGAGCCTCAATCGGCGGCCCTCAATATGCGGATAGGTGCAGTAAATGCATCTAAAATTGCACCCGCGCTTGGTTTGGAGGTTTAGCATCCCTCCGTTTTTCAAGTAAAAGGGAGTATGACCGCTATTGTTGTCGACCATCCGGGATGGGTTGCCGTTCCAGGGGCCCGGGACTTTGCAGCTGCCGCCGGCAGTGATGACTCCCTGAACCTTGCCGGGATCTTCCTGTTTTTCCAGGGCCTCAAGAAGAAGCGTCAAGCGTTCTCCCTCGCCGATGATACCGTAGTCCACCTGCAGGGTCTGCATACACGCTTCGGGAAATATGGTAAACCCGCTGCCGCCCAATACGATGGGAGCGTGAGAGCGGGATCTGACCATACCGACGATTTCCCGGTAGTAGTTCATAAATCCCTTCGGGTCGGTGGTGTCCGTATTGTCGATATTGCGCATGGATATCCCGATGATATCCGGTGCAGCGCGATCAATGACGCTCCCAAGGGACTCATGATCCGTCAAGAGATTCAGATCCGCAATGCTAACCTCATGCCGGGACGCAATGGCCCCGGCCACATAGTCCAGACCGATGGGATATACCGGGTAGGGTGTGGTAAGGTTGTTGGCCGATATGAGCAGTACTTTCATGGCCAATCCACAGCCATGGCGGTTACGAAGTCGCCCAGACCGATAATCAGAACTCCCCTGCCGTTGAGCGAAACATCCCTGCCGCCGCAAAGCGCTCCCGGTATGGTACCCCGCCGGACAAAAATAACCGCCAGAACCGCAGCCACGGCAGAGGCGGAGGCAAACTCGCCGGTGATCCTGCGGTAGTCGATCACCGGCCCTGTAAACCGGGTCCGTTTTAGAAATGCCGCCAGCTGCCGGCGGGCTTTTGCGGTGAAGGCCTTGGGAATACCGGCCAGGATAGCCCCGAAGCGTCGATTGATGTTTTCCATGGGCGTCACTCCCCGAACCAGGGACGACACGGAAGCGGTATGGCTGAAGCCGCTGCCGAAAGACAGCATGCGGATTATGGGTCTGGAAAGGCCGCTTTCCCGCTGCAGACATAGGGCCCCCCCGCCGTCCGCGAGCAGAGAAGCTTCCGCGACCGAACGATCCAGCAAAGGCGAAAGGACGACATGGGCTTCATCCGCACCGGCCACTAGAAAAGGGCCGGACATCCCTGCGGATATCAGATCGGCCGATAGCAGGGCCTGTTCAAAAGAGTAGTCACCGCCGGTGGTGGTGATATTGGGGCCGGTGGCCCTAAAGGCCATGGCGATTTGCCCCCCGGGAGCATTGTGAACCGAACCGATAAAGTCGGTGGGGCTGGGAAACTGCTCATGGGTATCATACAGGCGGCTTAAAAAATCGTGGGTTTCCGACAAGGCGCCCCATCCGGTGCCTAGAAATACGGCGGTGAGCGCACTCTCAGTTTCAGGGAGATCAGTTTCGGGGTCGATTAGGGCGGCATGGGCCAGTGAAAGGGCCATGCGGGGCAGACGCTTCAGGCGCCTCACCCTGCCGGGAGAGAGGTTTTTAGAAACTTCCTCAAGGGGAAGGGCACCTGCACAGGCGGCGCCCCGGGAGAGTGTCGAGAGTGTTTTTTGGGCGTCACCGGCTCCGGTAAAGCAGGCGTAACCCATGACGGTCATGGGCCTGTCCCTTTTTCCGGAAGGGCCGGGGGGCGGCCGCCTTCCGGGAGTGGAGATAGCCACGGCGGCGTTATTGCCCCCGAATCCGAAAGAGTTTGACAACACCGTGGAGATGGAACGCCGGACGGGTGTCGGCAGGGGATCCAGGCCCAGGTGTGGATCCGGGTGCCGGCAACCGGTATTGGCGGGCAGGATGCGGTGGGTGATGGCCAGCACGGCAATGCACGCCTCCAGGGCGCCTGCGGCGGCAAGACTGTGACCCGTGGCGCCCTTAACCGAGGAGATGGGGGGTTTTTCCCCCGGAAACACGAGCTTTAGGCCCCTGGCCTCGCTGAGGTCGTTATCCCGGGTGCCGGTTCCATGCAGATTGATGTATTCGATATCCTCAATAGAGATGCCGGCGTCGGCCACGGCTGCCCGCATGGCCGCCGCGGCACCCCTTCCCCGGGGATCGGGGCTGGTGGGGTGGTAGGCGTCGCAGGATAGGCCGGCCCCCCGAATTTCGGCTAGGGCATTTTCCCTTTCGGTGGTGATCAGGAACATGGCGGCGCCTTCGGCCACGGACATCCCCCGGCGGTCGGCATCCAGGGGACAAGCTCCCTGGGGATCGATCAACTGCAGGCTGCAGAACCCGTAGTAGGTTAGACGGCATAAAGAATCCGCGGCCCCGACAAGCATCCGCCCGGCGCGTCCGGAACGCACCATCTCCAAGGCGATTTTCAGGGCCGTGGTCCCGGATGAGCAGGCGGTTGAAACGCTGATGACGGGTCCGGAACCTGCGTACCGGTGGGCAAGGTCTTCGGCTACCGAACCGGCGGCGTGGTAACGGTAATTGCCGGCATTTTCCGCGGCAACTTTCGGATGGTTAGGCGGTGGTTCCCGGCGCCTCTTTTTAAGCAGGGTTTCCGTGGTCAGCATGCCGCCGGTGGTGGTGCCGATGATGACGGCATCCAGGGGCTTACCTGATCCGGCCATGGCCTCATCGGCGGCCATCCTGGCCAGCCGGTGGGTGCGGGGCAGGGGACTGTTCTCATCCGGGCAGGGGACTTGACCCACCGGAAAGTGCTTGTCGGAGGGAGTGGGAAAAAGGGTTAGGGGACCGATGCCGCGGTGTCCCGTGGTCAGTGAGGCCAGGGTTTCCGAAACGCCGATACCCAGGGGGCTTACGATTCCCATTCCCGAGATATATGCCCGTTTTGCGGTCATTTGGAAAAGGCGGGAGAATGGGTATGGAT
>CAZWGD010000103.1:5822-7318 GCA_964633235.1 uncultured Desulfobacteraceae bacterium
GTACTTCTGTTCAATCATAATGACCATTTCCAGCACGTCGATGGAATCGATTCCCAGCTCGCCGCCCACCAGCGGCGCATCCTCCGGAATGCCGTCCATGTCTACATCCGTCAGGTTAAGGACTTCAATAATATTCTTTTTCAGCTCCGCAAGTAATTTTTCCATTTGATTCCCGGATAGAATTTATGTGGTGTTACGTTTAAATAGGCGTCTACCGCTAGAGGGTAACCGCGTTTGGAGGTTACGTCAGCGCCGACGCTCCGCGACGATACATATCTGTTTTCAGTCGGCAGCAAAGAGACATGCATCGCCGCTGCGCTTCATGCGTTCCGCATGCGGACATCCGGTCTGTCGTCACTCTGTTTCTTTACAGAAACCCAAGAATGTAGTACAGCTACCCTCTTAATATGTACTGAGCCATCTAAAATAGTCATATCAGTCCCAATTGGCAATAATTATTTAGCGGAATACCCATGACCGGTTTGGACATCAATCGTTTTCTTCCCCATCGGGATCGGATGCAACTCATCGATGCCATCCTGGAAATCGATGCCACCAAAGCCGTTACGCGATCCACCGTTACGAATCGGTGGCCGCTGTTTGACGGCGGATCGGTGAGCTCACTGGTGATCATCGAGTTGGCCGCACAGACCGCGGGGGTCCGCAATACCTGGGAAGGCATTCAAAAGCACGGTCCGGGCTTTCAAACCAAGGGATGGCTGGTGGGGATTAAACACAGCGCTTTTTTTCTAGACACGATTCCACTGGGAACGCCGGTGTTCACCACCTGCCGCAACCAATTCGAGCTGGAGGGCTATCGGGAAGTTCTGGGCTTAGCGTCGTTGAGCAGGGATGACACCGGGAAAGCGGATATTATCGGTGAGGTGACTCTCCAGCTTCTGCAATCCGATTAAACCGAATAAGACGGGCAATAGGTAAAAACAAATAGATGCAGGCAAAAACGGATCAAGATGCAAAGGTGGCCCTGGTGACCGGTGCCGGCAAGGGGATCGGACGGGCGATTTGTGTTGAACTGGCGCGATGCGGATATCGTATCGCGGTCAATTACCGCTCGGACGACCAGAGGGCCCGGGAAACCGTAGAGATGGTTGAAAGGGCAGGGTCCCGCGGCAAATCCTTCCAGTTTGACGTCACCGATTTTCAGGGAACCCAAAGGGCGTTAAAGGCGATATTTTCCGAATTCAAGGGCCTGGATGTGCTGGTGAATAATGCCGGAATCACAGCGGATGGGCTGTTCTTAATGATGCCGGAAAAGGACTGGCATGCGGTCATCGACACCAGCTTAAGCGGGTTCTATAACGTGACCAAACCCGTAGTCGACAAAATGATTCGCCAAAAAAGGGGATCCATCGTCTGCATTGCTTCGGTGGCCGGTATCATGGGAAACCGCGGCCAGACCAATTACTCGGCCGCCAAGGCCGGATTGATCGGCGCCTGCCGGGCCCTGTCCTCCGAGGTAGCCCGGCTGGGTGTAC
>CAZWGD010000104.1:0-2473 GCA_964633235.1 uncultured Desulfobacteraceae bacterium
ATGTTGCCGGAGAATGCCTGGCTGTGGATCATCCCCTTTTCCAACGGCAAAACCTCCGTGGGGGTTGTGGCGGAACCGGAATTTTATGATGGCCTGACCGGCGGTCCGGACGAGAAACTTAAGGCCGCCTTTGAAATGGAGGACAATGCCGCCGGACGGCTAAAAAATGTGGATTTCGTTTTTCCGGCAAAACAGATCAAGGGTTACTCCATATCCGTAAAGCAGCTTTTCGGTGATCGCTACGCCCTGTTGGGCAATGCCACCGAATTTTTAGATCCGGTCTTTTCCTCGGGGGTTACCCTGGCCCTTGAATCCGCCAATTGTGCCGCTAAAGCTCTGATCGACCAGCTGAACGGCAAACCGGTCGACTGGCAGAAAGCCTACGCCGATTATATGATGGCCGGTGTGGATACATTCAGAACCTATGTAAACGCCTGGTATGACGGGCGCCTGCCAACGATTTTCTTCAGCCCTAACCAGGACCCGGATGTCCGCAACCAGATCTGTTCCGTACTTTCAGGATATGTTTGGGATCCACAGAATCCCTATGTGACCCAGCATGAGAGAGCGGTATCCAGCCTGGCCAAGGTAGCGGGCATGATGAATAAGTAAGCGGTTCCAGGTTCAGGGTTCACGGTTCAAGGTTCAGGGTTCAAGGTTCACGGTTCAAGGTTCAGGGTTCAGGGTTTAGAGGATGTAATCCATTGACTCTCTACGCTTTTTCGGAACAGTATATATATTGGCGCCTTTCATCCATCGGGTGAAACAAGGGTGCTCCCTATGATGAGTTGTTATCTTTATAAATTCTATAGGTTGCCGTTCAATAACCTTGAAACGTGAACGTTGAACCGCTGAACCTAGGTTACGGAAAGGAAAACCATGCCCGAAAAAGGAATGCTTATAACCGTTTTGGCTGGCATGCTTTTCCTTTTTGCCCTCATGCCTTCGGAGGGGTCGGCGACGGAGTTGAGAATCGCCATCAAACCATTTCCCCCCTTTGTGTTCAAAGATGAGCTCAAGGGGTTTTGCATCGATCTGGCCAACATCATATGCCGAAAGCATAACTTGACTCCCAGATACGTATGGTACCGGACCGTTCCTGAAGTGTTGCATGCCGTGGAATCAGGTGAATGCCATCTCAACTTTTCCGGACTTACCATTACCGCGGAGCGGGAAAAGCGCGTCGATTTTTCACAGCCCTTTTTTGATTCCGGATTAATGGTCGCCGTCAGATCCGACCCCGAAAGCCGGCGCATGGATGTTCTCAGGAATATCGCCGGGGTTGTGGGCCTTTCACTGCTGGTGTTTATGGTTGGACTCAGCGTAGTCGCCCACGTGATGTGGTTTGTTGAAAAAAATGATGCCGACCCCAAAAGCTTTTCCACCCAGTATAAAAGGGGGATTCTGGATGCCTATTGGTGGGCCGTGGTTACCATGACGACGGTCGGCTACGGGGACAAATGTCCGAGAAAATTCCTGGGCAGAATCATCGCCTCCATATGGATGATCATCGGCATCATCTGGTTTGCCGGATTTACGGCCACCTTATCGTCATCATTGATCGTTGATCGCATGGAAACCAGGGAAATCAAAGGCGTGGCTGACTTGTACAACCGCAAGGTCGCCGTCATCAGCGCTACGACCAGTGAAAGCTACCTTCGATACCATCATGTGAGCGTAGTACCTGTCGAAACGTTTGATGATTTGATTCAAAACCTGAAAACCCGGCAGGTTGACGCGGTTGTTTATGATGCACCGGCCTTGATGTATCATGCAAAAAACGACCCCGACGTAAAGGTAGTGGGTGATATGTTCGATGAGCAGCGCTATGGAGTCGTGTTTCCCCAAAGGGAATACAGCCCCATCAAAGAGATCTTCAATATATCCCTGCTGGAAATGCAAAAAAGCGGGGAGTATCAAAAGATATACGACAAGTGGTTTTAAGGGTTTCCCGTCGCAGGTGGCACCTCCTGACCAGAGATGAACCTCGAGCATTCAACGTCCAACATTCAACCTCGCATGATGAAGACATCATTCAGAACCGTGAAGCGTTAAGGGTGAGCCCTGAACCCTGAATCTTCGAACCCCGGAAACACGCTGAATGCATCTCCCCCGGATCCTGGTTCCTGTGAGAGGCAAATCACGAAAGACCGGCGATCTTCTTGTCCAGGTAGCGATGAAGATCCTTTTCCAGCTCGGGATCGATAAGTGATCCCGGGCTGCGTTTCAAGCGCTCCTTATACACCCTGTTGGCCCTGACTAAAATATCTTCATACCCTTCTTGTTCCCAGGCGTCATAGGTATCCCAGTGGGAAACAACGGGCAGCCATGATTCCCTGCAGTGGTCCACAGTGCTGGTATGCAGGAGATATGAGCCGGTCTGGGCCACCTCGTGGATCACCTCGAGGGACATGGCCGCTTCCGAAGTGTCCAGTCCCTTGACGATACGCAGAACCCTGCTGATCATCTCTTC
>CAZWGD010000104.1:2483-6277 GCA_964633235.1 uncultured Desulfobacteraceae bacterium
ATGGAATCGAGCACGCCGAAGCATTCGTTGATTAAATTGGCCCCCGCCATCATGAGCATAAAGAGATTTTGCATGGTTTCATACCCGGCCTGACAGTCCACACTTTTGGCATCCGTAAGACCCGCCATGCATCGGCAGGGTATGTTGTACAGCTCTTTGGCCAACTGTATCCCCGGGATATTGATCAGGTTTGACTCGGGAGACCCGGTGATGTAGCCGGCGGTTTTCATGTTGGGAACCGCCGAAGCCGGTGAATAGACAAAGGGGGTCCCGGGGTTGATGAGCTGGGTCAGGACAAGTCCCGCTAAAAGCTCCGCGTTTTGCATCACCGTCGTTCCCAACAGGCTGATGGGCGCGGACAACCCCGCCATGGCGCATGTCAGGGCGATTACGGGCTGCCGATAGTATGCATAGGTAAGCAGCGATTCACATGCTATGGAACCGTAGTTCAACGGGCTTAAGGCACAAACGGATACCCCTATGCTAGGCCGTTCAAGCAGCATGTTTTTGTGACCCAGGGCGATTTCGAGCATATCAAAGGTCTGGCGGATCTGCCTCGATGACCCCTCAAACCCTATCATGGGCTTGTCCGTATGTTTGAGCAGCTGATAGGTCTGTTGGAGATGCCGCTCCTTTTCGGGGACATCGTGGGGAACCACCACAACCTGCCCGACGACGTTGTAAATATCGCTGGCCTGACCCAGTTTATAGCAGTTGATCAAATCAACCATTTTACCGGGTCTGCGCCCGCCGTCCAGGTCTTGGATATAGACGGGGCCGCCGTTCAGGGAGACATGGGTTCTGTCCTGCTCCCCTCCCATGAATACCGATCGTGAGGGATTCCTGGCATGCCATTTAAAAGAAGCCGGCACGCTTTCCAAGGCACTTTCAAGCATTCTTTTAGGGATACGCACCACTTCATTATCCACCTTGGCACCATTTTTTTTAAAAATTTGCCTGGCTTCCTCCAACCGAAAAGCGACTCCGGTTTTTTCAAGCACCTTTATGGTGGCGGCATGAATTCTTTCCATATCCTTCCTGGATACCATTCTGATTCTGTTTTCCATGTCCACTTGGCTCCCTGTGCAATCCCTCTCGGGTGTATTCCAAATCTATCCCTGTCTTTCGCAAACGATCATCCGACGCCCTAAACTGGGGGGCGGTTAAACCCCCGTTCACTGCGTTACGGTTTTTCCTCTTTAATGAAAGGAGCCCCCCCTGTCAACCCGCGCATGCACGCCGATTCCATAACGTGGACAAGCCGCAACTATTTGGATCGAAATCGCTATGGGGACCGGAATCGTGTGAACGTATTTGTAATACTTTTGTAAAACCGGTGGATGATCTTGAAAAGGCGGTTCGGGTTCCCTATGGTGGACATCTTTTGATTATCTGACGCACGACATTATTTGGAGACAATATTTTGGAATTACCGCAATTGAGGATCGGGGACCAGGTCAGCCGGATTCCCATTATACAGGGCGGCATGGGTGTGGGTATCTCCATGTCCGGGTTGGCTTCCGCCGTGGCCAACGAGGGCGGCATCGGCGTGATTTCGGCGGCCATGGCCGGCATCGGCGAGGCGGATGTCAGGCAGGACTCCGGGGAAGCTAACACCAGAGTGCTGCTGGAAGAGATAAAAAAGGCCCGTAAAAAAACCATGGGGATTCTGGGTGTGAACATCATGGTGGCCTTAAGCGATTATGCGGACTTGATCAGGGCTTCCCTCGATGCGGGGATCGACATGATTTTCACCGGAGCGGGTTTGCCGCTGGATCTACCCCGATATTTGATCAATGGCACCCGGACAAAGCTGGTGCCGATTGTCTCCTCGGCCCGGGCCGCCGTACTTTTATGCCGAAAATGGCTTAACCGTTTCGATTACCTGCCGGACGCTTTCGTCGTCGAGGGCCCCAAAGCCGGCGGGCACATCGGCTTCAAGCCGGAACAGGTCAACAGCCCGGACTTTGCCCTGGAAAAAATCATTCCCAAGGTAGTGGAGGCCCTAAAACCTTTTGAAAAGGACCGTCAAAAAACCATTCCGGTGATCGCCGCCGGCGGGGTCTATTCTGGAAAAGACATCTTGAAATATCTGGAAATGGGTGCGGCAGGCGTGCAGATGGGCACCCGCTTTGTAGCCACCTATGAGTGTGATGCGGATTCCATGTTCAAACAGGCATTCATCGATTCCCGCAAAGAAGACATGGTGATCATTAAAAGCCCCGTGGGCATGCCGGGACGGGCCATCCGCAATGACTTCATCGACGATGTCAGCCTAGGAAAGAAAAAAGCCTTCAAATGTCCCTTTCACTGTATCAAATCCTGCAAGCGGAAGGACAGCCTATACTGTATCGCCGTGGCCCTGGCAAATGCCCAAAAAGGCAAATTCAAATACGGTTTTGCCTTTGCCGGCCAAAATGCGTACCGCGTCGATGAGATCGTTTCGGTCAAAACCCTGATCGATTCTCTTAAAGAAGAATATAAAGCGGCCGGCAACGGTGGGGGCTTTGAAAAACCCCCTTTGCCGGATTCGGCTTAGACTCGCGCAGGTAAGCGAAGACTCCGAAAACAACTTCACATTTTCAGCGCCCATCCATCCCGCTCAGTCCGCCGCAGGCGGATTGCGAACACACGGAATATGCTTGATAATTCTTATTTTTCGCGCTGTGCTGAGCGGACGCCTGAACTCTGCAAATCTGCGAACTTATTTTTGCGCGAACCCTTAGACACTCGCTTACATAGGGATGCGGCCACATGGGTGCGTCCCTCCGCACCGAAACAGGTCACCCTGGCCGGTCCAGCCGCTGAAAGCCCTGAGACTCAGCAACTCGCCATTCCCCCCAGCCACCACCAATCCATTCCGAGACACGTTTTCCACTCTCATTATTGACGGGACATGAAATATATGCTTACGTCTCGGCAAAAAAGAAATTGCCCCCAAAATCGGCCTATCAGTCATGTCAAACACCACCATCCGCCCTTCCTGCATGAAAAATGGCAGGCGCAAAACACCCCGCTTGGAATTGCGGGGAATGACCAAAGCCTACCCCGGAATTATGGCCAATGACGGTGTCGATTTAAAAGTCATGCCGGGAGAGATCCATGCCGTGTTGGGTGAAAACGGGGCTGGCAAAAGCACGCTCATGAAAATGATTTACGGGGTGGTGAAGCCGGACAGGGGGCGCATACTTTGGGAGGGGAAGCCGGTGGCGATCTCTAGTCCGGCCCAGGCCCGCCAACTGGGAATCGGGATGGTCTTTCAGCACTTCTGCCTTTTCGAAACTTTGACGGTGGCGGAGAACATTGCCCTGGCCATGAAAACCCCCATAAAGCCGGCCACCCTTGCCAAACGAATCCGCGGGATTTCCAAGCGCTATGGGCTTCCCCTGGAACCCGACCGTTTGGTGTACTCCCTTTCAGTGGGGCTTCGACAACGGGTGGAGATTGTGCGCTGTCTTCTTCAGGATCATAACCTCCTGATTATGGATGAACCCACGGCTGTTTTGTCCCCCCAAGCCGTGGATAAGCTCTTTGCAACCCTGAAAAAGCTGGCCGATGAAGGTTGCAGTATCCTGTATATCAGTCACAAGCTGACTGAAATTCAAGCCCTGTGCCATCAAGCCACGATCATCAGGTACGGCAGAGTAACGGGCAGGGTGAACCCCGCCCGGGAGACACCGTCCAGTCTCGCCGGAATGATGATTGGAAAAGAAATTCCCGTGTGCCTTAGGCCTCCCGGACGTAAGAACGGCCAAAAGCGTCTTGAAGTCAAGGCCTTGTCATGCCCTCCCATG
>CAZWGD010000104.1:6287-7313 GCA_964633235.1 uncultured Desulfobacteraceae bacterium
TTCGGCACCGGTTTAAAAAACATCAGCTTCCAGGTGCTTTCCGGCCAGGTGTTGGGATTGGCCGGGATTTCCGGAAACGGTCAACGGGAACTTCTGGCGGTGCTCAGCGGCGAAAGGCGCTCCAGAAGTGGAGAAGGCATCATTATCTGCGGTGTCCCCGCCGGACGCCTGGATGTCGGAACTCGGCGTGACCTGGGCCTCTGTTTCGTACCCGGAGAACGCATGGGAAAGGGTGCGGTCCCCGGGCTTTCGCTTTTATACAACGCGCTGCTTACGGCCTTCAGACAGGGCATGGTCAGGTTCGGGATGATTAACCGCCGGGCGGCCGCCCGTTTCACCGCAGAATGCATTGCGGACTTCGATGTAAGGTGCGGAGGTGTGAACCAACCGGTGACCGGCCTTTCGGGGGGCAACCTGCAAAAATTTATCACCGGGCGCGAGATCCTGCAGGCACCCAAGCTGCTGCTTGTGTGCCATCCTACCAGAGGGGTGGATGTGGGGGCCGCCCATCGGGTTCGACAGTCAATCATCGATCTGAGGGATAAGGGGGCGGCCATTTTGGTGATTTCGGAGGACCTGGACGAACTGTTTGAGATGTGTGACCGCATTGTGGTGATGGCCCAGGGGCATGTTTCCCCTTCAAAGCGCATTTCAGAGACCAGCAGGGGGGAAATCGGCATGTGGATGGGCGGCCTCTTTCCAGGCGGTCCGGTGAGGGTGCATCCGGAGGCTGGCCCGGTATGAATCTTAAGATTGAACCCCGGCTGTCGCCCTCCAGGGCTATGAAATACCTGGCGCCCGTGTTTGCCGCGGCATTCATGCTGGCCAGCGGCATGCTCATCTTTTCCATTTTGGGGTTGGATCCCGCAGAGGTATTGCGCGCCTTTTTCTGGGAACCGATCGATGATCGCTACGGCTGGGGCGAACTTTGCATCAAGGCCTCTCCGCTGATGCTTATCAGCACCGGTCTGGCCGTAGGGTTTCGGGCCAATATCTGGAATATCGGTGCCGAGGGACAATTGCTCA
>CAZWGD010000105.1:0-639 GCA_964633235.1 uncultured Desulfobacteraceae bacterium
CTCACCCTGGCGGCCGATGCGGTGAGCCCTGAAATGATCAACTTTATGGCCAAATACGGCCGCGGCCTCATCTGTCTGTCCCTGACCGGGGATAAGGCCGATGCGCTCGGACTTCCACCCATGGTGGAAAACAACACCTCTCCGTTCAATACGGGATTTACGGTTTCCATCGAGGCGCGGTACGGTGTCACCACGGGGATCTCAGCTGCGGATCGGGCCACCACCATCAAAACCGCCGTGGCCGACGACGCCAGTCCCGAAGATCTGGTCCGTCCGGGGCATGTTTTCCCCCTGCGGGCAAAAGAGGGCGGCGTGATGATCCGTGCGGGTCAAACCGAGGGGTCCGTGGACCTGGCCCGCCTGGCCGGAAGGAGGCCAGCGGCGGTTATCTGCGAGATCATGAATGATGACGGCACCATGGCGCGGATGCCGTCTTTAAAGAAATTCAGCGAAACCCACGGCATCGGCATCTGCACCATCGCCGATCTAATCGAATACCGCATGCGCACGGAATCTTTCGTCAGGCGGGCGGTGGAGGCCACCATTCCTACCCAAGACGCTGGTAATTTCAAGATCATCGTCTATGAAAATGATATGGATGATATTCAAAACATTGCTCTGGTCAAAGGTGAAATCGAT
>CAZWGD010000105.1:649-7302 GCA_964633235.1 uncultured Desulfobacteraceae bacterium
AAAAGCCGATCCTGGTGCGGGTGCATTCCGAATGTCTGACCGGAGATATTTTCGGATCCTTGAGGTGCGACTGCGGAGATCAATTGCACCAGGCCATGAAAATGATGGATAAGGAGGGGGCGGGGGTGTTGCTCTATATTCGGCAGGAAGGGCGGGGCATCGGCCTGGTGAATAAGTTGAAGGCCTATCTCCTCCAGGACCAGGGATACGACACCGTGGAGGCCAATCAGGAACTGGGATTCAAACCCGATTTGCGAAATTACGGTCTTGGCGCCCAGGTCTTGGCGGATTTGGGGGTCGGAAAAATGCGTTTGATCACCAATAACCCCAAGAAACTGGTCGGGCTGGACGGGTACGGACTCAGCATTGTGGAACAGGTATCCCTGGAGATTGAACCCAATGAATACAACCGGGGCTACCTTGAATGTAAAAAATTGAAAATGGGACATATGCTGAACATCGACACTATACCCTAAAATCGTCTCTTCAAGACATCGCCAGGTGTGTAGACGGGCAACGCCCGAAATCAGGACGCACACCCGCCGGAGTGCTTGACGGGTCCAGGAGGATCGAGATGCCGAAGACAATTGAAGCCAACCTGCATGCCACCGGAAAGAAATTCGCCATTGTGGTCAGCCGTTTCAATGACTTTATCACCGATAAATTGACGGGCGGCGCCGTGGATGCCCTGCTGCGCTCCGGCGCGGCAGATGCTGATATCGATGTCGTCAAAGTGCCGGGAGCCTTCGAAATACCCTTGATTGCCAAAAAAATGGCCGCAAAAGGGACCTATCATGCCATTATTTGTCTGGGAGCCGTGATCCGTGGAGCTACCTCCCACTTTGAATATGTGAGTGCCGAAGTGAGCAAGGGGGTAGCCCAAGTGGGCCTTGATCACGCCTTGCCGGTCATATTCGGAATCGTAACCGCGGACACCATAGAACAGGCCATCGAGCGCGCCGGAACCAAGGCGGGGAATAAGGGGTGGAGCGCGGCGGTGGCGGCCGTTGAAATGGCCAACCTGATCGAGGAAATCAACCGGCGATAACCATGGGTGCCCGCCACAGATCACGAGAGCTTGCCATGCAAGCCCTTTTTTATTTGGATACGTGTGAAGCGGTGGAACGCAGCTTCGACATGTTCTGCCGCAACCGGCCTATCCCCGAAAAGATACGTCCGTTTTTTCTGACCCTGGTAAGGGGCGTGCTGGTGAACAAGCCGGTGCTCGACATGGTCATTGAACGCTTTTCCAGCCATTGGAGAATCAGCCGCATGGCCTGCGTTGATCGGAACGTGTTGCGTATAGCCGTTTATGAATTGCTCTATTTGGAAGACATACCCGACAAGGTGGCCATCGATGAAGCCATTGAGGTCGGTAAAAAATTCGGCACCGAGGAATCGGGTGCCTTTATCAATGGTATTCTTGACGGTATTTTGATGGCCCTGAAGGCGGGGAGCCTGAAGCGACAAGACCCCGTGGCAAGCCGTCCGGTTCCGCAGCGGAACCGTGTTTGATCAAGCATGAATCCGGGAGGTTTTTTTGATTATAAAAAGTATGGCTCTGGGACCGATTATGGCCAATTGTTTCATTATAGGATGTTCCCAAACCAAGGAAGCCGTAGTGGTAGACCCTGGCGATGAGGTGGATCGGATCCTGTTGTCACTGGCTGAATCTGGATTGACCGTTAAACACATCATCAACACCCATGGTCATTTCGACCATGTCGGGGCGAATCATGGGTTAAAGAAGGCCACCGGTGCGGCCATCGCCATTCATCCTCAGGATGCGCCCATGCTGGGGCATGTGGAGGAATCCGCCCGGCACTTCGGTCTGGCCTTAAAAAATTCACCCCCCGCAGATATTACCCTGGCGGATGGGGATGTCCTTACCTTCGGCGAGCTTAGTCTGCAGGTAATTCACACCCCCGCCCATACCGTCGGGGGTATTTCCCTGGCGACGGGGGGGTACGTGCTGGTGGGGGATACGTTGTTTGCCAATTCAATCGGGCGCACAGATTTTCCGGGTGGCGACTACAACACCCTGATTGCCAGTATTAAGCATAAATTGTTTGGGTTAGGGGACGACACCCGGGTATTGCCGGGCCACGGGCCGGAAACCACCATCGGTGCCGAAAAACGCTATAATCCATTTTTGCGCTAGTTTTAGGATTGATGATTTCGTAAGATTAATATTGGCGAATCCGCTCTTGATAAATTGAACGGGTAGGGCGGAATACAGGACCCTACTCTTGCGCCTATGGAATTGAAAATTAAACGAAAACCCACACGCCAACTGATGGTGGGCAAGGTCAGAATCGGCGGGGATGCACCCATTGCCGTTCAATCCATGACCAACACCCCGACCCAGGACGCGGCGGCCACGGTATCTCAAATCCTACGGCTTGCCGATGCCGGATGTGAAATCGTGAGGGTGGCGGTACCCGATCTCCAGGCGGCGGATGCCATCTCTGAAATAAAAAGCAAGATTTCCATACCGCTAATCGCGGACATCCACTTTGATTACCGGTTGGCGGTTGCCGCCGCACACGCCGGGGCGGATGGGTTGCGTATCAACCCGGGGAATATCGGAGATTCCCGCAAGGTGAAAGCCGTGGTTGACGCGGCCAAGATGTATGGCATCCCCATACGCATCGGCGTGAACGCCGCATCCCTGCCCAGGGATATTGTCAAGCGCCACGGCGCTGCCACACCGGAGGCTATGGTGGAGAGTGCCCTGCGCCAAATCCATGAGCTAAGATCCATTGATTTTCACGCCATAAAAGTCTCCATCAAGGCCTCCGACGTTTACCGGACATTGACCGCCTATCGTCTATTGTCGTCGGAAACCGATCTGCCTCTGCATCTCGGCGTGACCGAGGCTGGGGGCATATTCGGGGGTATTGTCAAGTCATCCTTGGGTATCGGTATGCTCCTGTACGAGGGCATCGGCGACACATTGCGGGTATCCTTGACCCGCGACCCGGTGGAGGAAGTGCGGGTGGGATACGAAATATTAAGGGCGCTGGGAATCCGCCGGCACGGTCCGGAAATCATTTCCTGCCCCACTTGCGGACGCTGCAACATCAACCTGTTTGCCATTGCCGAAGCGGTTGAAAAAGCGCTATTAACCAATCCGCTGCCCATTAAAATCGCCATCATGGGCTGCGTGGTCAATGGTCCCGGTGAGGCCAAGGAGGCCGATTTGGGGATTGCCGGGGGAGACGGTATAGGGATTTTTTTTAAGCACGGCAAGGTGGTCCGGAAATTTCCCCAGGACCGCCTGGTTGATGTTCTGCTGGAGGAAATTGATAAATTCCCAGCATCCACGTAAAAGGTGCTTGGTTTGTAGTGAGGCAATATCCAGGAAAGGAAGAATATGAGTAAGCAGAAAAAAACAGCCATTGCCCCGACACGGGCAGAGAACTACGCCGAATGGTATCAACAGGTGGTACGGGCCTCGGAAATGGCTGAAAAATCACCCGTCAGGGGGTGTATGGTGATCAAACCCTGGGGATATGCCATTTGGGAGAATATGGTACGTCCACTGGACGACATGTTTAAGGCAACCGGGGTGAAAAACGCCTACTTTCCCCTGTTTATCCCTTTAAGCTTTCTTGAGAAGGAAGCCGAGCATGTAGAGGGCTTTGCCACGGAGTGCGCCGTGGTAACTCACCACCGGCTCGAAAAGGGCAAAGACGGTGCTCTTGAGCCGGCCGGGCCGTTGCAGGAGCCTTTGGTGGTCAGGCCCACGTCGGAAACCATCATTGGAGACGCATTCTCAAAATGGGTCAAAAGCCACCGGGACCTGCCCTTGTTGATTAATCAATGGGCCAACGTGGTGCGATGGGAGATGCGAACCCGGATTTTTCTAAGAACCAGTGAATTTCTCTGGCAGGAGGGACACACCGCCCATGAGACCAAGGCAGAGGCCCTGGAGCGTACCCGGTTGATGCTGGCGGTTTACGCTGAATTTGTCGAGAAATATTTGGCCATCCCGGTTATTCGCGGCAGGAAGACAGCGGCCGAAACCTTTCCCGGGGCGGAGGCAACCGAGTGTATTGAGGCTATGATGCAAGATAGAAAAGCCCTTCAGGCGGGAACCTCCCACTTTTTGGGACAAAACTTTGCCAGGGCATCCAATATCCGGTTTCAATCAAGAGATGAGGAGGAAATTCATGCATGGACCACCTCCTGGGGAGTCTCGACCCGCCTTGTCGGCGGCCTTATCATGACCCACGGTGATGATAACGGACTGGTGCTGCCTCCCCAAATTACCCCTTCCCATGTGGTCCTGATGCCCATTATTCGCAAATCCGGGGAACGGTCGGAAGTCATGGCCTATACCGAGGCTCTGGCCGCGGCACTGCGGGAGCAGTACTTCGGTGATCGCAAAATTCAGGTTGAGGTGGATGATCGCGATACCGGTGGTTCGCGGGGGTGGGATTGGATAAAAAAGGGGGTTCCTCTGCGCGTGGAAATCGGTCCCCGGGATATCGCCAAGCAGAGTGTCTTCGTGGGTCGGCGAGACCAGGATGTCGGGCGGAAAATCTCTATTCCCCGAGACCGGTTCGTAAAGGAAATTTCAGATATCCTTGAAGATATACAGAAAAACCTTTATGATAGAGCCCAACGCTTCGCAGCGTCACATACAACGCATATCGATGATATCGGAGAATTTGAAGCCTTCTTTACGCCCAAGAATCCCGACAGGCCGGAAATCCACGGTGGCTTCGCCCTGTCCCACTGGTGCGGTGCTACTGCCTGTGAGGCTAAGATCAAAACAGATCTAAAGGTCACCATCCGATGTATCCCCTTTGACGGGGATGACCAAACCGGCCGTTGCATCTGTTGCGGCGGCTCAAGCCGCAAGCGGGTTGTATTCGCCAAGGCGTATTAACGTATCCTTATATATGATCCGGATAACTGACATTATCGACAAGGTGTTGGATACCAACCCCGAAGCAGATGTGTCCATGATAGACAGAGCCTATGTTTATTCTGCTCAAGTGCACGCCGGACAAACCCGATTGTCCGGTGAACCCTATCTGAATCATCCCCTGGAAGTGGCCGGCATGCTGGCGGATATGAGCCTTGATCAGGAAAGCATCGCCGCGGGGCTCCTGCATGATGTGATAGAGGACACCCGTGCCACCGAAGAGACCATTGAAGAAATGTTCGGTCTAGAGGTGCTGCACATTGTCGCCGGCGTGACCAAACTGGGTAAATTGTCGTTTTCCAACGCCCAGGCCAGGCAAGCCGAAAGTATTCGAAAAATGCTTTTGGCCATGGCGGATGATATTCGGGTGATTCTGATCAAACTGGCCGACCGTGTGCATAACATGCGCACTCTTCAGTACCATAAAACTGAATCCAAGAAGCAAAAAATCGCTCAGGAAACTTTAGATATTTATGCCCCTATCGCCTCCCGCCTAGGTATTTACTGGATGAAAAAAGAGCTTGAGGATATATCCTTTAGATATCTTGATCCCGAGGCCTATGAACATATCCGGAATCGGATAAAAAAGGATCTGGAAGGGCGGGAAGCATTTATTGAAAAGGTGAAATCCAACATTAAAAAGGTGATGGATGATCATCACTTGGACTGTGAGGTGCAGGGCAGGTATAAACATTTCTACAGCATCCATCAGAAAATGATAACCCAGAACCTGGCGTTTAAGGATGGTTATGATATCGCCGCCGTCAGGATCATCCTGGACACAATTCCACAGTGTTATGAAACCCTTGGATTGGTGCACGCCTTGTGGAATCCCATTGACGTTAAGTTTAAGGATTATATCGCCCGCCCTAAATCGAATATGTATCAATCCCTCCATACCACCGTCATCGGTCCGGATGGAGAGCGGGTTGAAATCCAAATCAAGACCCATGATATGGATCGGGTTGCAAGATCGGGAATTGCCGCCCATTGGAACTATAAAGAGGGGAGCAGGGGGGTCAGCGAAAACGTCAGAAAGACCTATGCCTGGATTCAGGATCTGGTGGAGAGCCAGAAGCACATCAAGGAGCCTGAAGAATTTCTTGAAAATGTGCGCATCGATCTGTTTCCGGACGAGGTATATGTCTTTACGCCCAGGGGTGAAATCCGAACCCTGACCAAGGGGGCCACACCGGTGGATTTTGCCTATATGATCCATTCGGAGGTGGGCAATACTTGTGTGGGGGCGAAAGTGAACGGCCGCATGGTTCCCTTAAGGCATGAGCTGAATACGGGGGATGTGGTTGAGATTGTCACCAATAAGAACCAACATCCCAGCAAGGATTGGCTGAGCTTTGTCAAGACAGTAAAAGCGCGCTCCAAGATCCGGCAATGGATAAAAATCCAGGAAAAAGAGCGCAGCTTGGCTTTGGGACGGGAGATGTGCGAAAAGACGTTTCGCAAATATCGACTGAACTTTGCGACCCTGATGCATTCGGAACAAATGGCGGCCGCGGCCGAAGATTTCGGGTTCAAGAAGGTTGATGATTTAATCGCCAGTGTCGGATATGGGAAGATGACCCCCCTGCAGGTAGCTAAAAAATTTGTCGACAAGCCTGCAACGGGAAAGGACCGGGAGTCTTTCATCACCAAGATAATCGGCCGCGTCAGAAAGAAGAAGTCCAAAGAAGGGGTTATGGTGCGGGGGATCGACGAT
>CAZWGD010000106.1:0-7301 GCA_964633235.1 uncultured Desulfobacteraceae bacterium
CTTTTTCCTGGGTGCGCTGGCCCAGCGAATGGGGCAAAGTCCCATCCTGGGATACCTTCTGGCCGGTATGATTGTCGGCCCCCTGCTGTTTAATACTTCCGCCGTTAACCAAGCTTCGGAGCTGGGTGTCGCCCTGCTTCTCTTTTCCATCGGCTTGGAATTCAGTTTTAAACAGCTGGTCAAAATGGGGTCCATGGCGTTTGGAGGCGGAGCGCTGCAAGTGGGCTTAACCCTCCTGGCGGTTGCCCTGGCGATCTTTCCCATGACGGGTTGGCCCCCCGCCCTCACTTTGGGTGCCATCGTGGCCCTGAGTTCCACAACCATTGTACTGCGCCAGCTGGTAGACCGGGTGGAAATCGATTCGGTGAAAGGCCGATCATGCCTGGCCGTCCTCCTGTTCCAGGACGTGTCCATCGTTCCCCTGGTAATGATGGTCAGTTTCTTTCTCCCGGCTGCCGCTGATTTGAACATCGGACTGCATATTCTTAAGGTGTGTTTGTCGGTGGTTGGACTGGCTGCGGTTTTCTACTTATTTTTATATCATCTCGCCCCTTTCCTGTTGAGCGAAACAGCCCTGTTTGCCAATCGCGAAATGACCGTCCTATTGAGCGTTGTCGTCGGTTTCGGTGCCGCCTGGGCAGCTCATAAGCTACACATTTCTCCGGCCCTGGGGGCCTTTGTGGCCGGAATGCTCCTGGGTGAATCCCCGTATGCCACCCAGATTCGAGCCGATATCGGCTCATTGCGAATCATCATGGTCACGCTTTTTTTCGCGTCGGTGGGCATGCTGGCCAAACCCGTGTGGTTCGTTACCCATCTGCACTGGGTTGTCCTCGTATCCGGGCTTGTTTTGATTTTAAAAACCGGTATTATTTTTGTCGTGACGCGTCTCATGGGTCTGGGAAGCCGTCCCGCCCTGGCCACCGGAATCACCTTGAGCCAGGTGGGTGAATTTTCTTTTGTATTGGCGGCCGTTGCCGGCACCGGCGGTGTACTGACGGCGGACACGGTCGATCTGATCATATCGGTGATCATCGTCTTAATGCTGCTCACCCCTTTTCTGATCGCCCATGCCGAATCAATTTCCGAACGGTTGCTGGCCATCGTATCCCGGAAGCGCCATTCACCCGGAGATTCAATCACATCGGCGGAAACGGAACCCGCCCGGCGGGTTCTGGTAGTGGGGTTGGGTCCCGCGGGCCGCCAGGTGGTGGACGTACTGCTGGAAAAGTCCCTTGAACCTGTGCTCGTTGACCTGAATCCGAATAGTCAACAGTATGCCCGTCAACTCGGGCTCAACATCCATCTCGGGGATGCCGGCCAGGAGGAGGTTTTGCGGCATGCAGGGATAGCCGGCCTGTGCATGGCGGTGGTGACTATCCCCGACCCGAGGACGGCGGTACGGATCGTGGCCATGATCCGGCGGTTGAGACCTGATTTGGCCATCGCGGCCCGATGTCGATATAACCGTCATGTAACCGATCTCAAGAAGGCCGGCGCTGATATCGTGGTTGATGAAGAGGCCACTGTCGGAAACCATTTGGGCCAGCAGATCATGATGCGTCTGATCGTTGGTTCGAGCAGTTGGATCGCCTGTCGCCTCGCCGGGCAGTCCCCGGAGACGCTTGCAGGTGGAGACGCCCCTGATCTAGACTAAAACCGCAAAAAACCGGAACCGAACTGATTGAGTGGCATGGATGCATGATTATAAGAGCAAGCTGGAGAAGGGGTTCCACTATTTGGGCATCAGGGTCATCCGCTACCGTTTGGCTATTCTGCTGCTGACGGTTGCGGTTACCGGATTGGCGGCAGTATCGCCATTGGGTTGGCTGTGGACGATACCATCCACTTTTTCCATAATTTCCGAAAATACTACCTGCGGTCCGGCGATATCAACTTCGCCGTGAGCGAGACCCTAGAAACGGCGGGCCGGGCCTTACTGACAACGACCCTGATTCTGGTTGCTAGTTTTTGGATGCGACTTTTCAGTGATCTGAAAGTGGTCGCTGATTTCGGATTGGTGATGGGTATAGCGCTATTCGTGGCCTTTCTGGCCGATGTTTTGCTCGCGCCGTCCCTGCTGCGGATGTTTTATGGAACCGGAAAGATAGGTTCCCTGAAACGATTTGATGTTCCGATGGGGCAAAACGTATGATATCCATAAAAAGTATCCTCAACATCAGTGCCCTTTACCTGGTCTGTTTTGGAGCCATAGCAGCGGGGGTGTATGTTTGCATTACTTTTTACGCAACCAACGACGGTGACCTGTCATCCGATCCGATGGTCGGATTTCAGCTTAAGGCGCTGGATCTTGCCAAGATAGGCTATTTGCTGGCCCGGGAAGGGGCCTGGGATGGTCAGCGGATTGTCTCCAGGGAGTGGGTTCGCTGGTTATTTCTCAACGCCCCTTACGCTGAATTTGATGACGCTCCGGGGGGCGGTTGGGCTAAGACCACCATTAGGGGGCATGAGAGTTTGGTGGTGCGCGGTGACGGGGGGCAATATCTTGTCCTGGTTCCGGCTTTGCATATGGTGATTGTAACCACATCAACGAGCCGTTTTGCGCTGCCACAAGATAATGGGCATGACCGCCTGATGCAGCTGATTATCGAAGCTGCTCAAAAAACATCCGGCACGGCGGAGCTGGAGGCCGGGCCGGCGCTGGAGTCGGAGGCAGCGTCAGAGCAACATACCGACCCGCTTGCGCCTAATTTTGTTTTCTCCACACCTGTGCCCCAAGACATATTGGATTTCTTCCATCACTATGCCCAGGACATCCTCAGCAATGATAAACGCCGTATTGCCGCAAACTATGCGCGCATATACGATCGCGGTCCGCCTCCCCTCTTTTCCCGAAACTGGTCCTCATCTCGTCTGATGTTTGGCCGCAGTCCTCCCCGTTTGGAGTTTGTTCACATCACCAGGATACGTGTCGAAAACCACAGGGCCTATCTGCGCGGCAGTTTGAAGTTTGCCCATAGGACTTACGCAGGCTCGCAAGGCGTGTTCCCACTGGAGAATTTAATTAAGCTGAAAGGCCGCTGGAGATGGCTTGGTTTGCCGGAAAAGACCGCCCTGTTGGATCGTGATGATTATTTCGATGCGGAACTGACCGAGGAGTTGCAGCGGTTCGTGGATGACTGTTCCGATCCCCTGGTTGGGAAATCTTCGCTATTTGGAGACGACTGTTTTGCTGAGACTTTCCAATTGGCCGGAGGGGGGAGAGAGGTGTTTGCCCAACGCCTCAAGCCTTTTCTGCAGGGAAACACCGGGATACGCCTGCATGTAACCGGAGTGCAGCCAACCGAAGGGCAGCAAAATGCTGCCGTCTACCGGGTGCAAGGCTATATCGAGGGCAGCGCCCTGGGCGAACTCCGTCTGCCCGGAGACCTGCATATAGTGAAGCGGAAGGGCGCCTGGAAATGGCAGGGCAGCATCGCTGCAAAGCAGACAGGGTAGCACTCCATCCTCTGGGTTGCCAAGGGCTCACCGTAAAGTACTACAACTGCGCCTTTGTTGGGCGCCTTGAGCCTGGTGCATCATCGACTTTCGCTCAATAGGAGTAGTCGCATAAATAAGGAGTAAATTTACGTGAAGGCCTCCATTCGACCGGAACTTATGGGTGAAGCCCGCCCGGCGGTTCAACCTTTTCAACATCCCAAGATGTATGGTTCTGTCGCGCTTGAGCCTAGAGGTGAGTTTGTGGCCGGAAGTTATGCCGCATTCATACTGACCTATACCGCCGGCCGATGCGGTATTGACGACAGCGGCGCCGTACGCGTTTCCTTTCGCATAGTGGGTGACTGGGGCGAACTCCAGACCGGCAATCCCAAGGCTGCCAACTATGTCGGCGCCGACACCGACAGTGGGGCGCGGCTCATCCTCGATGTGAGCCCAAACGGGAAAAGTCCCAGGCCCAGAAACAAGTGTGTGAACATCCGGGTCACCGGCGGCTTTCTTCAGGAGGGAGAGTCCATCAGAATTGTTTTCGGCGACACCTCCCGGGGATCACCGGGATGGAAACTCCAGACCTTTGCGGAATCCGCCTTTGAGTTCAAGGTCTCGGTCGATCCTTGCGCCACGGGCCATTTCTTTCCCCTGGAGGATCCTTTGGAGATTGCCATTGTGCCGGGGGGCCCTTCTGTCTGGAAGGCGGTTCTACCGAGCCTGCGCCGTCCTGGTGAAGCGTTTACGCTTGGCATAAAGGCTGAGGACGGCTGGGGCAATCCGACAGATAAGGTGCACGGCAAATTCTGTCTGGCGGCCGATCTGCCCGTGGACGGATTGCCAAAACGATTCGAATGCCGCAGGGGCCATAGGTCGATCGTTTTTGAAAACCTTACCGTAACCTGCGAGGGCGTTTTGCGAATCAAAGTCCTGGATGCAGATGACCATGTGGTTGCAGAATCCAATCCCATGGTGATAGAGGCGGGCAGATGGGCAGGATTTTGGGGCGACCTCCACGGACAAACCGGCGAATCTATTGGTGTTGGAACCGCCGAAGCGTATTTCAAATTCGCTCGTAACCTCGCCTTTCTGGATGTAACCAGCCATCAGGCCAATGATTTCCAGGTCAATCAGGCCTTCTGGAAGCATTTAAATCAGTTGACCGCGGCTTTTCAGGAAGATGGGCGCTTCGTCACTTTCCCAGGCTACGAATGGTCCGGCAACACCGGAGTGGGAGGCGATCGCAATATCTTTTTCAGGACGGAGGGAAGGCCCATTCGACGCTCTTCCCATGCCCTCCTGGCCGATCGGTCGGATGTGCATACGGATGCCGGTGATGCCCAAAAGCTCTTTAAGGTCTTGGCTCAGGAAGACTGCCTCGCCTACGCGCACGTCGGGGGAAGGTATGCCGATGTGGCTTTCGCCCATAGCCCCGCTATCGAGACAGCCATGGAGATTCACTCGGCCTGGGGAACCTTTGAGTGGCTGATGGCCGATTGTTTTTCGTTGGGCTATCGGGTCGGCGTCGTCGGCAACAGCGACGACCACAAGGGCCGACCCGGGGCCAGCTATCCAGGTGCGGCAACATTTGGCGCCTACGGCGGTCTAACCTGCTTCCTTGCCGAGGAATTGACCCGTGACGGCATATTCGAGTGTTTGCGCCGCCGCCGCCATTACGGCACCACCGGCACCCGATTACACCTGGACGTAAGGTGCGCATTCTTGACCCACGGGCTGGTTTTCGAGCGCGACCCCAACGTATTTACCGATACCAGACCCTCTAAAACACGAGAAGCCCTGATGGGTGACATCGCCGAAATCAAAGACCGCATGGTAACCCTGCGCATTAAGGCCGTCACCCAGGCTGGAATTGAGCGCCTCGAGATTAGAAACGGCACCCAGGTCACAGAGACGATGCGACCGTATGGACCCCGGGAACTGGGTTCGAGGATCCGGGTTTTATGGAACGGGGCCGAATACCGGGGCCGGTACAGAGAAACAACCTGGCGCGGCAAGGCCACGTTCAGCGGCGCCGCCATTCGAAGGTTTCAAAAGATAAACTTCTGGAATCAGGAAAGAAAATTAGAAACAGATCATCGCCACACGGTAACCTGGGACGCGATTACCACCGGCAATTTCGGCGGTTTTGATGTCTGGCTGGACAAGATCTCAGATTCAAGGCTGAAGATCGAAACCAATCATGGAGGGCTTTCCGTTAATCCGTCCGCACTGAATATGGACGAAGCGATAATGAAGGCAGGCGGCTTGGGGAGATGTATCAGAGTATTTCGCTTACCGGATCAAAACATGCCCCGGCGATGGGAAACTGTTGTGCCTGTAAACATCATACCCGGGAGGGACAATCCGCTATGGGTTTGCCTGACCATGGAAGATGGATCACAGGCCTGGAGCAGCCCTATCTATATCTATCGGGCCAAAAGCGCTGGAGCAAAATTTTCATCCTGATACGGCTTTTACCGGACCATCAGAAATGCAAATCGATCCATTTTCCGGTCGTAGTCCGGAAGAACGTTGATCTTGAAACCGGCCCCGCGCACTGTGGTAAAAACATCCACAGCCATCGCCTCAGGAGCCGGCCGGGCCATACGGGGCTGCTCACAGGTCTCGCGGTTGCCGGCGCAGTCTTTGCAAAAACCGCACGAGTCCATAAACAGTTGAAAAGCCCGTTCAAAGCCCGCTATAAACACCGCACGTTCCAGTTTAACCAGCTTGGCATTGATCTTGGATGACCAGGCATGGCGGTCTTCGGGTTTGGCTATCAAACCCTCAAAGTGCAGAATGACCGCATCATCATATTCGTTGAAAAATTCCCTGCACTCCGCCACTGAAGGCGTTACGGGCGGGCAGGTGCCGCCCCTGCCGTACTCCGCGCAGCCGAACATGCACTTCATGCGCACCCATTGGGATACCACGATCTTTTTCGGTTCAATCCACTTGTAATCGGTATAACCGTGCGCCTCAATGATTTCTTCAACCCGTTTGCGATGCTCAATGTTCAATCCCATAGGACTTTCTCCTTTTCTCCCCGCGGCCAGATTATCCCTTTTGCTCGACTTCAGTACACTACGTATACAAGCGCTTGAAACTGAGGTCCTGAGGTTCGCGAGTATAGGGTAAACCGGTAGATTGCGCAAATGAATCTTGAGCAGAAAAGAGATATGCAGCGCCCCGGAGCGTCGGTGCCCACTGTAAAGGCGGTTACCCGGCAAGTCTGTGTCGTGCGGATTGCCAAAACAGGCCTTTTCGTGGTACCCTTGACAAAAAAATATGGAAACCCTCCAGGCTCCAATAAAAAAAGGCGTACCGATATGCTGAGAAAATTGAAAGGCACATTATCAACCTTTTGGAAAGGGTGGGGATTCAGTCTCGTGGCCGCCTTGTTGGTGGCGACATCCTTCAGGTCGGCCATAGCGGATTGGAATGATATTCCTTCGGGATCCATGGAACCGACCATATTGGTCGGTGATAGGGGTTAGGGCTTCATTTATTTTATTACAGTTACATCAAGAGGTTAGCGCGATTTTTCGTTAACCTCTTTTTTCTCCGGGGTACCTCTGCGGGGTACTTTTCCCAAAGAAAGGTGATTCATCGCCTCTTTCATGCCGCTTTTTATGTTCGCAATATAGCGATCAGTTGTGGTCGGTTTTGAGTGCCCTAAAATCAATTGAATTTGTTTCAAAGGAACATTTTTACTATCTAAAACGGAGGCCACAAAGCGTCTCAGGGCATGAAACCCAAACGGCTTTATCCCGGCTTTTTTACAAAGCCTCGCCATGAAATGTCTCCGTTGAGAATACGGTTTTCTATAATGCGGGCCGACCTGGTCGACCACA
>CAZWGD010000107.1:0-7278 GCA_964633235.1 uncultured Desulfobacteraceae bacterium
TCAGTTTCCAGACCACGGTGCCGGGATCGTGCAGATCGATATCCTTGTCGAAAACAATGACGAACTTGGTGGCGGTCATCTGGCCGAGGCCCCATAGGGCGTTGATAACCTTTTTGGCCTGCCCCGGGAATTTTTTGTCGATGGAAATCAAGGCGCAGTTATGAAATCCCCCCTCCATGGGCAGTTCCATGTCCACAATCTCCGGCAGAATCAGCTTGACCATGGGCAGGAATATGCGTTCCGTGGCCTTGGCCAGGTAACAGTCTTCCATGGGCGGCTTCCCCACGATCGTGGTAGGGTACACCGCATCCCGGCGGCAGGTCATACCGGTGATATGGAAAACGGGGTAACTGTCAGCCGGGGAGTAGAACCCGGTATGATCTCCGAAGGGTCCCTCGATACGCTCTTCGTGGGGGTCCACATATCCCTCGAGGATGATGTCCGCTTCCGCGGGCACAAACAGATCGACAGTTTTGGCCTTGACGATCTCTACGGGACGGGATCCGATAAACCCTGCCAGCAGCAGTTCGTTGATATCCGGCGGCAACGGCGCCGTGGCGGCGAAGGTCACCAGTGGGGGACCCCCTAGAGTTACGGCGACCGGCATGCGTTTGCCCAGGGTTTTGTATTGATCGAAATGACGGGCGCCGTCTTTATTGTACTGCCAATGCATTCCGGTGGTGGTATTGTCGTATTTTTGCATGCGGTACATGCCCATATTTTGGATACCGGTGTCCGGATCTTTAGTGATCACCAAGGGCAGGGTGATAAAGGGGCCGGCATCCTCCGGCCAACAGGTCAGGATGGGAAGCATGTCCAGCAGAGGCCCATGGGGGTCCAATACGCGTTCCTGGCAAGGGGCGCGCTTAACCTTTTTGGGTAAGTAGCCGGCGATCTCCTTCAGGGTAAAGAGCATTTTGATTTTATCCCGGAATCCCGTGGGCGGGTGGATTTTCATCTGTGACGCCAAGCGGTCGGCAATGTCATCGAAGCTGCTGCTTCCCAGCACCATGTTCATACGTTTTTCACTGCCGAAGGCATTGATCAGCAGGGGAAACGAAGCCCCCCTGACATTTTCAAAGAGCAGGGCCGGGCCGTGGGCCTTGCTCACCCTGTCGGCGATCTCGGTGATTTCCAGGACGGAGTCCACGCTTGTGGAGACCCGGTGGAGTACCCCTTCCGCCTCCAGGGCTGACATAAATTGCTGGCTGTTGTTATACGGCATAAGACCTCTAGTATAGGTCACCTGGAATGAAAAATCAATAAATCCCCAACAAATGCGGCAGAGTAAACGCATTTGGACGTTGAGTCAGTATCTACGCTCGGCAGCCATAGATATCTCTTTTCGGCCGTATGAGACTTGTGCGCAAGCATCCGTAAGCCTGAGACGGGCCGGGAGGAAGTGATCAGGATCACACGGTGATCCATTTGGGCGGCTATCGTGACGGACGGGCAACGAAATTATCGGTGGTGTGGCTTTTCAAGGAGAAATACCGAAGCGCAACCATTTAAAGTCTTTTTGAATTTGCGCGGGCACATTGGCACCGATGCGGCCCATGAACAGATTTTCCGGTTTCAGGGAAACGTTAGGTTCGTTGGTGGGCAATTCCTGAAAACCGTACGGCGCATACAGGGTGATGAGCATATTGCGGTAGGCCTGGGCGCTTTTGCCGGTCCCGTCCAGATCCCAGGTCCAGGAGTAGCCCACCAGGTAAGCGATCATCTCCTCTATGCGCGGATGGGTCATCAACATGCGCATGATATCGTGGGCCATCCCGCCACCTCGCCACTGCCGGGACACCTCCACCGCCCGGACTTCGATCATGACTTCCGGTCCCAGTTCGGCCCAGCGCTGATCCGGGCCCGGAAAATTCAACACTCCGAAACCGACAATATGGGTATCGTGAGCTAGGGCCAGCACCACGTTGGCATCGTCCCGGGAGGCATTTTTTTCCAGGCTTTCCCGCTTGGTGTAGATGGATCTATATTGGGCGTATGCGCCGAAATAGCGATCGAAGACGTACCCCCGGATTTCTTCCGGAGTACAAAATGATCGGATCAGAACGTCGCCCTTAGGAGAGGTCCGGGTTATCTGTGTTTGGAGATTTGAGGGCATACGCTTAGGGTTAGTAGCATGGATGGAAGCATCTAAAAGTCACCCCAGTCCTTGTGCAGGCGTTTCATCATGATCACCAGATCGTAGCGGTTGCCCCGTGGGCCTTTCACGTAGTTTTTCAGGGTGGCCTTCTTAAAAAAGTCAAATTTCTTAACCGCTTCAATGGCCGCGTCTTCACGCCCGGCGACCAAATCGACGCGCAATTCCTGCAATCCCTTATCCATGGCCAGTTGAATCAGGTCAAGCAGCAGCCAGGTGCCCAAGCGTTGATTGCGGTAGGCAGGTAGGACCATGATTCGTAGTCGACCAATCTGCTGAATGCAGCCGAACTTACGCATGTGTAGACTGCCGTGGGCGATGATGGTTTCAGCGCATGTTCCTACGATGGACTCATAGGTGCCTTCGCCGATGCCTTCAATCCAGGTTTTTATCACTTCGGGTTTTGCGGTATCAAAACGGAGGAACCAGCGGTCTTTATCGGATATATTGCCGTAGAACTCACACAAAGATTGTTCGTCTTCCCTTTTTAGGGGTCGAATAACGGCTTCCTGGCAATCCTTGAGTATGCATTCCTTTGGATATCTCATGGGGCTACCTTCTGAATGATCAGGCTTGAATGGTCAGGGGCCGGGGTGGCGGCCCGGCCCCCGTAAGCATCATTTAAGGGATGATGACGAAGCGACGATTTCCGTCCTATCCGGCTAAGCTTTGGGTTTTCCCATGACTTCGGCAAACATCTCCATATCCCAGGTTTTCATGGCGGCGATGTTTTGGCGAAACTTGATGAAGTCGATGGTGTCCTGCCCGGTGATTTTTTTGGTATTGAACGCACCGAAGCCCAGGAAAGCCTCACCACCCATATTGGCCGCCAGCCAGTGGCGGTTGTAATTCTTAGAATAGTCCCAGAAATATTTCTTCTTGGCGCGAACGCTGTCGATCGATTTGATCAGGCATCCCGGAAAAAGATTGGCGAAGGTCCACACCACCTTGTCAATCTCCCGATCTAGAAGTTCGAAATCCGCATGGGGCTGGTGCTCTTTTACCAAGGCCCGGCCCTCCTTGAATGCGGCCCCTTTTTTGTACTCACCGTAGACGATTTCTCCGTCATCAACCCAGCGGTCGGTGACGACCATCGGATTTCTTACCCATTTACCGTCGATTTTCAGAACCGGTACGCATTTGGAGATCAGGGTCTTGGCTTTCATTTTATAGGCCGACCACATCTCACAGGAGATGCAGTTCCACATAGCGTCCTCGATGCCGAGATACCACGGCAGAAAATCGCTGGAACCACCATCCGGAGCCGATCCGTGGCGCGGACCGGCTTGACCGAATAGGGCCAGATCCGACGAGAGGGTAATGTCGCAGGCCATGCCGATTTCCTGGCCGCCGGCCACGCGCATGCCGTTTACGCGGCAGACCACCGGTTTTTTGCAGGCCAGAATCGAATCCACCATATGGTTGAACAGTTCCATGTACTGGCCGTACTCATCGCACCTCAGGCTGTAGAATTCACTGTACTCTTTGGTATTGCCGCCGGTGCAAAAGGCATAAGGGCCCGTGCCGGTGAATACCACCGCCACGACGCTGCGATCCAGGGAAGCATTTTCAAAACCGGCAATCACTCCCTTCACCATTTCGGTGGTATAGGAATTATACTGTCTTGGGTTGTTCAGGCGAATCCAAGATACATAAAGGCCGTCCACGACCGCGCCCTCAGGGTCCGTCAAGGGCCGTTTTTCGTACACCACGGAAGGCGCATCTTCACCCCAGTGAATATCGGTATGCAGGGCGTGATCCTTTTTTTGATTGTCTCTCGGCATCCATTCCAGAGCCATGATGATTTCTCCTTTCATTTGGTTTGTTCGTCTAACAGACATGCTGTAGGACGGGAATATTGGACAATGGTCTAATAATATCAGGGGCTTTTAAAAATCAGGAACCAATACCATACGCCGATCCGGCGGGGTGTGGTGGGCCTCTTCGAAAGCTTCCGCTATGGTGCTCATGGGGCGGGTCTGAACAAAGGGCGCCAAGGCGATTTTTTTAGAAAGGACCATGTCGAGCACCTTCGGATAGTACTCCGGCAGGCATCCCCATGTACCAATAATTTCAGCATCAAAGGCCATCAGGCGGCTGATGGAGTACTCAACCTTCTGCATGCCGAACCCCACGATGATCAACTTTCCCGTAAAGCTTAAAAGTCCCAGGGCCGTCTCCTGGCCGGGTTTGGTTCCCGTGGCTTCGAAAATTTTCCATCCGTAGGCGGGGAGGGCCTGCTGTTTGCGTATGGCCTTGATTTCACCGGAAATGTCCCTAACGTTTTTTCCCATGGCATTGACCGTAAAATCCGCACCATAGGATTTCATTTTCTCCAGGCGTTGGTCAACGATATCGATGGCAATGACCGTCGTCGCCCCCATGGCTTTGGCGATTTGCACCATATACTGTCCGACGCCCCCCACCCCGATGACGATGACATTGTCACCAATCTCAAGGTCCGCACGTTTGGCGGCCTGAAAGGGTGTGGTCGCTGCATCGGCGACCACGGCCAGATGCTCCAGAGGAATATCGCCGCGCTGCTTGATTTCGCACAGGTCGATTCCGGGTACCGGAATATGGCTGGAAAACCCGCCATAAATGCCGATGCTATTGCCGGGCATTTTTTGGTTCAGGCAACGGTTTCCCCGGCCGGTTTTACAGAGGTAGCAGGAGCGACACGGCATTACCGCCGGGACCAGGACCTCCTTACCGATCCATGCCGCGTCGCCCGCCACCACCGTACCGGAGATTTCATGCCCAAGTGTGAGGGGTGGTTTGGAGACGGTGGGCACCCCTCCGTAAAAATACCCCAGATCCGTGTGACAGACACCACAACCCGCCACCTCGACCAGCACATCCCCGGCGGCTAGTTCCGGTACGGGAATGGCCTTCTTTTCAAGGCGACCGGGAATGGTCTCTCCGGTTTCCCGGTTTCGAGATGTAGGTTGAACCATTTGCCAGGTAAGTATTTTTTCAGGTGCTGCGGCCATACGTCCTCCTTCGGGTAATCGGGTTAGAGCCCGGATGATTGGTTGAAATCGTTTTGTTTTTGATGTACATGTGCTATAAATTAGCTATAATGTAACTATCTAGGCCGACAGTTGTCAATGCTTTTTTAGGTGTAATTCCCATCCATGTATGCACAAGATATGTGCCCAAATATAGACAGGCGCATTTTCGAGTGGTTCATTTTTCCCCTTGACAGAATAGCTATGATGTAGCTATATGTACAGTCGCATCCTAAAGCGTTTCAACTGTTCATTCTACGGATGAAGGCCGTGTTGAGCTAACTGCCCGGAACCCCTGGTTAAAACAGATTGACCCCTAGGCATGGGAGGGTCCGGGTCACTCGAAAGGAAAAAAATGAGGTACGCAGAGACTGGCTTCAATCTGGAAATTGATCTATCCAGAGGAAACATCGAAAGGGTCGCTACGGACCCGCGAGACACAGAACGTTATTTGGGGGGCCTTGGTACGAATGCCAAGATAATGTGGGATCGGGTACCCCCTGAAGTTGACGCCTTTTCTCCCGACAATCTGCTGATATTTTCCACCGGTATGTTATGCGGGACACCGGCGGTCGGTTGCAATCGGACCATTATTACCACCATTTCACCCCAGACAAAGCTGATGGCTTTTTCAATGATGGGAGGGTTTTGGGCTCCGGAACTAAAGTATGCCGGTTATGATAAAGTGATCCTGCGCGGCAAGTCCCCGGATTTGGTATACCTATGGATAAACGATGACCAGGTGGAAATACGCGATGCCTCCCATCTGCAGGGCAAGGGCGCCATTGAAACGGCAAAACTGATCAGGGAAGAATTGCAGGAGCCCAAAGCCCAGGTGTCGGCCATTGGCTTGGCCGGTGAAAACAGGGTTTTTTACGCCTCAATTGAACAGGGACGCTCCAGTGCCAGCCGCGGCGGTATCGGCGCCGTTATGGGCGATAAAGGGGTCAAGGCCATTGCCGTCCGGGGAACCAAAGACGTCTATGTCGCCCAACCGGAAGAGTACCTGGCCCTGTGTCAAGAAGTGCTGGATTATATCAAATGGCGGGAAGATCACCCCATCCGGGGGGTGATACCCATATTGGCCGTACTGGGGTCGCCCCAGGAGATGGCCATCCATGATGAAAAATGGCATACCGAGAATTTTATGTGGGGCAATTCACGCGTTCGCAGAAAGGGATTTTGGAACGAGGAAATCGCAGCGGCCTGGGAGAAGACCCTGGAAAGTGCCCGCACACGGTTGATCAGCTGCTACAACTGCCCTATGAAGTGCGGGGCCACGATTTCCATGCCCGGACTGCCGACTTATATGATGAAGTGCTTCTCCAAACTAACCTACACCATGGCGGCCTTTTCAGACCTGGATTTCGGTCTGACCATCGCCCAACAGGCAACGGAGTATGGTGTGGATGGGTACTCAACCCCTCAGGTGATGGCCTTCGCCCTCGAGCTTTACGAAAATAATATTCTGAGCGATGATGATTTCCCCGGGATGCCGTCGGACACCGAAGGGCGCTTTTACTGGCTGCTGGATCGAATTGTCCGTCGCGAGGGAATCGGTGATGTATTGGCCAACGGCACCTATTGGGCGGCCAGGCGGATCGGCAACGGCGCTGAAGAATATGCTCACAATAATATCAAGAAACAGGAACAACTGCCGCTCAAGCTGTCCATGCTCAATCCGATCTATTTTCTGATGTATTGCACCGGCGAAAAGATCAATATTACCCAAATCGAAGGGCAGTTCCCCCAGGCACCGTTTCCCAAAAGAGAACACCGGGAAAAATTCGTCAAGGATTGGTTCCAGGTGCCCGACGACAAGTTTAAACAATACTTTTTAGACTGGGAGCTCCGGGGAGAAAACTCCAACCCATATTACCCGACTCCTGAAATGGCCACCGATATCGTCGACTGGCAGGAGATGATGCACTACATCGATGACGCCCTGGGGATGTGTGCAGGTGTTTCATCGTTCCACATGAAACCGCCGTATCATATTCACAATTTTCCGAAATTTATTTCGGCGGGCGCCGGTTTTCCCATGGATGGAGCCAAACTGACCCAAACGGTCAAACGGTACCGGACGCTGGTTAGGGCCATCAATATACGCAG
>CAZWGD010000108.1:0-7275 GCA_964633235.1 uncultured Desulfobacteraceae bacterium
GTTCTTTGTGCTATGATCTCCTTGCGCATTTTTACTCCCGGTTTGATGATAGTAGTCTGATAACGTACTGATTTCGCAACTAATAACATATCAGATCTGCCAAAACAATGCAAGTAAAAATGCACTTATCTTTCTGATTTTAAAGAACTTTTTTTGTTTTTCTACAGGAACTATTTGTTTCACGGCATAGGACCTGGAAGTGGAAATCCATCGCCTGAACAATCTTGAAATCACCCTCGACAAGCAGGGGGTCGATCGATTTACCAAGGCAAGCTACCCGGTCCGCTATGGCAGATTTTCCGAGATCAAGACACCCCACCACCTTTTTCAGTTTAATCTAAACGGTGAGATCAAGTTTATACGGGGCCTTTCCCGAAATTGGCCCCATCCGGCCGAATGGCTGAAGCGCACCGAAGCCAATGACTGGGTTTTTTATTCGGCCGGTGGATACAACGGAATCCACTACCTGCTTGGTGAATACTACCTTCCCTGCCTGCCCTACCGGAGCAATTCAATTTGGGACTACAATCCTTTCGATGATCTTGATATTCAAGGGGCCTTTGCAGCTTGGGCCCGGCTGCTGAGGAACCTTGACAGATTGGCCGCCAACGGCATTCCTCCCAAGGTCAAGCAGTGGATTACTTCAGTCGTCAGCCACGATAAGGAAGTCCTGGAGACCAGAGCAGAAGCATTGCACAACATCATCGGCGGGCAAGTATCCGTGCTTCCCCCGGATACCCGCCATGTTGACTATGACGTGATTCCCCTGATGATTGCCGACGGCTGCCTTTACCACTGTGATTTTTGCTGCATTAAAACCAGGCAGGCATTTCAGCCGCGCTCCCTAGACAACATCCGGCGCCAGATTCAAGGGTTAAAGCGTTTCTATGGGGCCAACCTGAGCAACTACAACGCCCTTTTTCTAGGCAACCACGATGCCCTCGCGGCCGGACCCGCATTAATTTCCGCCTCCGCAGAGGATGCCTATCATCATTTTGGTTTCGAAAAATCCCACCTTAAAAATCCAAGCCTATACTTATTTGGGAGTGTCGACTCCCTGCTGCATGGCGGTCAAAAGCTTGTCGAAGGGATCAACCGGCTACCCTACTACAGCTATGTAAACATCGGATTTGAGTCCGCCGATGAAACCACCCTGCGCCGGATTAAAAAACCGCTGTCAGTCAGTAAAATCAAGGACGCTTTCCAGATGATGCTGGATGTGAATCGAAGCTGTCAGCATCTGGAAATTACCGCCAATTTTATCTTTGATCATCAGCTCCCGTCCGACCATTACCGCTCCCTCGTCGAGTTGGCCCGGGACAGCCTGGACCGCTTTTACAGCAAGGGCGGCCTGTATTTATCACCCCTGAACGGCGGCCGGGATAAACGCGGGTTGATTCGTAAATTCGTTGAACTTAAAAATATGAGTAGACTCCCTACCTATCTATACTTGATTCAACGTCTATAAGGCGATTTCCGTGAAGGGTTATTTGTTGAACATCACCATATCTTACGGTTGACAGGCACGGGAGATATGTGCCATACATGACCTGCCTGAAGTGGATGCCGCTAATTCTTAGGATGCATGTAATTCTTAAGATGCATGGGGAAATTATGAGCAGGAAATCCCCCTTCCAAAACAGTCTCAAACGATCCATTCCCAAATCCCATAAGATGATATCGGGTAAACAGGACGCCAACGATACCGGCAGCATGCATCAAAAGCCAGCGCATTCGAAGCCGTCACCAGGCCAGAGCCGGGCGACACGGGGTTTGGATTTTATTCATCATCAATCAGAGGAGGAACTACACATGACAAAAAGACTACTGCTGTTATTATCGGTGCTCATGGTCGTGGTTTTTGGATTCACGCTGTTGGTGGGCCATTCAACGGCTGAAGCGAAAGTATACCGCATGAAAATACAATCCGCCTACCCCCGGGGCGATCTTTCCATGGAACTGCTGAAGGATTTTGCGGCCAACGCGGACAAACTCAGTAACGGGCAGATTAAAATCCAGGTCTTTGCCGATCCTGAGCTGGTACCGGCCGAGCAGCTCTTCGAAGCCACCCAGAAGGGCACTTTGGACATGGTGCATGCCGTAGCGGCCATGTGGGGCGGTATCCTTCCCATCGGTGAAGTGGAGTTTGGTCTGCCGTACGCTTACAACCTTCCCGGCGAGCCGGATATTTTTTCGGCCGGCAAGCAGATCCGGGATCTCTTTTTCAATACCGGCTATGTGGACCTGCTGCGCGAGGAATACGCCAAGCATGGTCTCTACTGGCTGGACGTACACTCCTATGGCCCTATCATCACCATGTCGACCAAGAAAATCACTTCGTGTGACGACATGCAGGGGCTGAAATTCAGGGTCGAGGGGTCCTGGGCCGATTATTACAACGCCCTGGGAGCCCGTGGAACCTACATCAGCGGCATGGAAGCCTATATGGGGCTGAAGCTCGGAACCATTGATGCATCCCAGTGGGATGTGAGTGCCATTACCGGTCTGAACTGGCATGAAGTGGCCCCTTACTGGCTGATGGGCGGCCAGAACGACGTGGTTGTGGGACACATTCTCTTCAATATGGAATCGTGGAACGCATTACCGGATGATCTCAAGCAGGCCATGACTACCGCCGCCGAGGATTATTTCCATAAGCTCCTCAAGGTCTATGTGGGAGAGCTGAAAAAGGTGGACGATCTAATAAAGGCGGGCAAGGTCATTAAGAGCCCCATTGACACCGCCTGCGACCAAAAACATGAAGCCGCGGCCCTGGCGCTCTGGGACGAGATCGGAAAACGAGACCCGTCCGCCGCCAAAGCCATCGATATCATCAAGGAGTGGCGAAAAACCTTGAAGTAACGGGGAACGGCCTCAAAAAACCCTGATTTTTACGCGACGCTGACCTAAAAATACCAGGGGGGTGCAGGGGCGCCCTCCTGGTATTTTTCCGAGAAGGTACGGATGCCTAAGGAAAATACATTTTTCGATTGGGTCGACAAGGTGGTGGACCGGTCCGCAAGAACCATCTGCTATGTGGTTTTTGTGATCATGTTCATTACGACGATCGATGTCACCGCCCGATATGTGTTCAACCGTCCGCTTCTATGGGGCTGGCTCCTGAACCGGCTGTTGTTCGGGGTTTTCATTCTCTTTGCCGGTGTCTATGCCCTGTACAAGGGTGAACATATCCGCATCGAAATATTCTACGATCATTTTTCACCCAGGTTTAAAACCATAGCCCGCTGGATAGCCCTGGCGGCGTTTATGGCTTTCATGGGCGTTTTGGTCTGGCAGTCATCCTGGATGGGCTGGAATTCCCTGATGATGAGAGAAAAAGCGCCCGGGGCCTTTCGTATCCCCCTATACCCCTTCAAGCTGCTGATACCCGTGGTGTCCTTTCTGTTTCTTTTAGAAGGTATCTCCTATTTTCGACGACCCGGCAATCGAGATGACAAAGACTCCGACAGTAACAACCCCGCTGATACCCAGGGATAATACCTGATGGGCATCGGTTTATCCACAGTCCTCCTGTTCGGCGGGCTTCTCGCCCTCCTGGCCCTGGGTGTTCCGGTGGTCTTTGCCCTGGGGGGCATCAGCGTCCTGATCACGTTTTTGCTGGATGGTACCAACGGACTGTACGTGGTTGCCACCACCACCTACCGCCAGATCACCGATCCGGGCCTGATCACCATCCCACTCTTTCTGCTCATGGGGAACTTTCTGATCCATTCCGGCATTTCCGATCGGCTGTTTAAAGCGCTCAACATCTGGCTGTCCGGTCTCAGGGGCGGATTGGCCATCGTTTCCGTGGGGGTATGCGTGGCTCTGGCCATGTGTGGCGGATTCGGCCCTGGCATTCTCACCATGGGACTAATCGCCGTGCCCGCCATGCTTAAGCAGCGTTATAATAAGTCCCTGGCCCTGGGAAGCGTCATGGCGGGCGGGGTGCTGGGAGAAATCATTCCCCCCAGCATCATCATGATCATATTTGCTTATATATCGCGCATATCCATCGGCAAGATCTTCTTCGGCGGAGCCGTACCGGGATTGATCACCGCCAGCCTGTATGTCATCTACATAACGATGAGATGCCATCTTCAGCCGGAGCTGGCCCCCAGAACCGCTGAAGAGACCACTTGGAAAGCCAGGGTGGCGGCATTAAAGGATATTGTCCTGCCGGCCATGCTGGTGGTTCTGGTGCTGGGATCGATCTTTCTGGGTATCGCCACACCCACCGAGGCCGCCGGTGTGGGCGCCTTCGGCTCTTTTGTGATCTGTATTCTCTACGGGCGCCTGAACTGGAAAGTGATCACGGACTCCTGCCTGGAAACCATGAAAATCAGTGGCATGGCCTTGTGGATCCTGGTTACGGCCACACTTTTCGGCGGGGTGTATACCAGTGCCGGGGCCCAGGGGCTGGTGATGGAACTGATCGAAAGCCTGTCCGTCAACCGCTGGATGATTCTGATCGTCATGCAGATGATTCTGCTGGTGTTCGGCATGTTCATGGATGATTATGCAGTCCTGACCATCTGTGCGCCCATCTTTATTCCCATTGCGGTGATGCTGGGGTTCGATCCCACCTGGTTCGCCATCGTGTTCATCCTTAACATGCAGGTAGCCTACCTGACGCCGCCCTTTGGGTGGGCGCTGATATTGATGAAAGGCGTCGCTCCCCCGGAGGTGCACACCAAGGATATCTGGCGCTCCGTCCCGCCGTTTGTGGTCATCCAGTTGATCGTACTGATTCTGGCCATGCTCTTTCCTCAGCTCGCCTTGTGGCTTCCCGAGAAGATGTTGTAGTAAAGCGCTTCTGCATTCAGGCCTTGCGGTTGAATCTCAGCCGGGTCAGAATACACAGGCGGGGCAGGAAAAAGAGGTCTGATATGACCGCCGAGATAATCGCCGTGGCTGCCAGCAGGCCGAAATGACTCAGGCCGTTGTGCCGGGAAAAGGTGAACATGAGAAATCCCGCCGACAGGATCACCGAGGTAAACACCATGGCCTGGCCCACTTCGCGAAAGGTATGCTTGACGGCCAGATGAGGCTCGGCTCCGGCCGCCTGTTCCATACGGTATCGGGTGAGGAAGTGGATGGTATCATCCACGGCGATGCCGATGGCAATGGGCGCCACCAGCAGGGTGTCCAGGTCCAGGGAGTAGCCCATAAACCCCATAATCCCGAAGGTGGTGAGAATGGGAAACAGGTTGGGAACGATGCTGATCAGGCCGCCTTTGAGGGAGCGAAACACGAAGATAAACAGGACGGAGATCACTCCCAGAGCCAGTGAAAAGCTCTTTATCTGGGACCAGGAGACAAAATCGGCCAGCTTCATGGTGAGGGCGAATGCCCCGGTGATCCTCACGGCGAGAGCGGGATATTCCGCCTTAAAGGGAGTGAATAAGGTGTCGATCCTCCGCTGCGCGGCGGCCATAAAAGGCATGTATTCAAAAGAGCCCCGGTTGCGGATCCGCACCGAGATGCGTGCATTATCATAATCGTTGGTGACCAGTTTCTCACGCTCATCCGGGGCCGCGCCCTCAAACAGTAGAAGGGTTTGGGCCAGCATGGGCCGGGTTTCCGGGATGACATACATCTCTTGGCGGTCCTCGTTTATGGCCCTGAAAGATTCCTTAACCGCATCGGCCAGGGAGTAAGTGCTCACCACCAGAGACGGATGGTCGGTTTCCAGGTAGGCCTGTAGACGGCTCATGACTGCCAGTATCCGCGGATCCTTCAAGCCGTCCGTCTCGCCGGTCTCTACCAGGATCTCCATGTTCATGGTTCCCCCGATGTTTTCCTCGACAATATCCATGTTCTGCCGGATGGGGTGCCTCGGGCTGATCAATTGACCGACATTGGTGTCCACCCGGATCATAGTCAGTCCCCATAAAAAAAGGACAGCGGCAGCGAAAAAGGCCACACAGACCGGCAAGGGAGCCTTGTAGGCCAAGGGCTCAAGCCGGCGGATCATGCGCTGGACAAGGTGGGATCGGCTGCCTTGATATTCGACACGGGTGCCGTTTCCACCCCCTGTCATGGTCAAGGGCAGGATGATCAGGGTAAATACGAAAGCCAAAAACACCCCCAGGCCGGAAAACAGACCGAATATCTTCAAGGGTACGATGGGGATCACCAGGAGTGCCAGCAGACCAATCATGGTGGTGATGCTGGTAAGAAAGCAGGCCGGGCCGCTGGTGCTGAAAACCCGGGCTACGGCGGGACCGTGAGCTGCCCCCCCGGATCGCAGGTACATGTATCCGGACAGCAGGTGTACGGCATCGGCAACACCCACACTCAGCGTCAGGAAAATAATGATCGTGACCATCAGGGTCATGGTGGCCCCGATCCAGCCGCAGACGCCCAGGGTCCAGACGAGGGCCGTCACTACAATGGCCAAGGCGCTGAGCACCGATCGGATGGTGCGAAAAAGGACATAAAAGACGAGAACGATTAAGCCGATGGATGCCAGGGATAGAAAAGACACTTCGGTGGTGAACACGTCGCCGAAAAATTTCATCACCACGGGGTTGCCCACCGGGTAAAACTGCAGGTCGGTCGAGGCCTCTGAACCTTCCAGCAAGTTCGTGACGGCGTTGGTGACGGACTGGTAGTCCCAAAAATTCGGCCGAATGAACTCCGCTTGAGCTTCCCTGCTATCGGTAGTTTCTTGAAAAGCGTCTTCTTCCAGGAGCGCAGTAAGGTCGGTAGCTGCGGGGGCGGCGATACTCCCCAGATTGGTATCAAGCACAATGACGCCGAAGTCACCGCTGCGATTGAGCATGGAAGGGACATAGTTGGGGTGTTGAAGGGCCTGGTGTTTCAGGGCGGCCCGGTCTGCGTCGGTCTTTGCCGGGTGGCCCGCCACAAAATCCCGGGACCGCAGGGTGTCCCCGTCGGCCTCAAGATAGTTGACGTTGATCAGGCTGGTGACATCGGTGATGCGGCTGAAAGGGTCGTTGGCGTCGTTCCGACCGGTCTCGTACGCAAATACGAGTTCTTCATGGACCCTGGAGAGGGCGGCCAGAGAGCGTGATGAGAAGAGGTCGCCGTCTTTGGCGCGATAGACGACGAAGACAAACTCGTCCGATCCGAAATGTTCGCGAAACGCCTGGTAGGTGACCTTGACCGGATCCTTTTTTAGAATGAAGGATTCGGTGGACATATCGATGGTCAGCCGGGGGATGCCCAGGCCCACGACAATCGTGGTCAACACCAGGAGGACTGTATATCGAATGCGATGCCTGTTGATGAAATCCGGTATTTGCGTGA
>CAZWGD010000109.1:0-5261 GCA_964633235.1 uncultured Desulfobacteraceae bacterium
AAAAGCGAGTGAATCCTCATGGCAAGGATTCACCCACCTACGATTGCATTGGCCCTATTAAAGGTTAGCGCATATGTCAAGTCTTTCTTATGGACAATTTCGATACCCATCAATCCAGATATCAACGTTGACAATTCAGCCTATTTAATACAGACTGAACGCGTGCCTGATAAAGATTATTACAAAAGAAATTCAATCGTTAAAACAATTCGGTTGCGTGAAGAACTGGTTAAAAAAGATTTGATCTGAATGAATTGACGCGCCGTCTTGATTATCCCAATGCCACCGTACAGCGCATACTCCTGACCTACAAGTCCCAGGGCTATGTCGGACAGAATGAGAAAAACTGACAATATGGCGCCACAATTAAGCTGTTTCAGATGGGGCATCGCATTCTAATTAATAACGACCTGTTTGCCACGGCACAACCCATAGTTGAGGGATTGTCAAACCATACCGGTGAGTCGGTTTTTGTTCTCGTGGGCGACGGGCTTGAGGTGGTTGTAAGCGCGAAAGCTACTTGGTGGGGCAGTCTCTGACAGGATGAGCAAATCGGCTTTAGAATTAAATCGTATAGCAGTGCCAGCGAGCGTACTACTCTAGCAAACCTACCCTCCGATTTACCCGCATGCCGGGGAGGTCTCCATGCTTTACAGAAAAATACCTAAAAGCGGTGACGAACTTTCCATCCTGGGATTTGGGTGCATGCGCCTTCCCACAACGCGGGGAGGCAAGATCGACGACCCGCGGGCAACCCGCCAAGTGTTAAGCGCCATTGACCGGGGAGTCAACTATTTGGATACGGCCTGGTCCTATCATGCCGGAGAAAGCGAAAATTTTCTGGGACGTGCTCTCGCCCATGGCTACCGTGATAAAGTCAAATTAGCCACGAAACTGCCTTCCTGGATGATCAAATACCGCACGCTGATGAAAGTGGGCTGCACCGGGTGTGGCTACTGTCTGCCCTGTCCATCGGACGTGGCCATTCCCCGCTGTTTTGATGTGTACAACAAGTTGCATATGTTCGGCAATGTGGAAGAAGCCAAATTAAGCTATGCCGCCGGCATGGGGGGGCTTGTCAAGAAAACCACCACCTTCGCGTCGCAATGCGTGCAGTGTGGCGAGTGTTTGGAAAAGTGCCCCCAGCATATCGAAATTCCTGAATCCCTGGAGAAGGTAGCTGAAGAACTTGAAGATACAGATCTGGAAGGAAGAATAGCCTTCGCAAAAAAGATGCTCAATATGGATTGATGGGTTGAAGATGCCAAGCTGCGCGAGATCATCAGCGATGATTTCAGCGATGATTCCACCGTGGCGAAGACGTTTAAGAACCAGGATGCGGCCCTGGATTGCCTGGGCGTTTATACCGGTGCGCTTACGGATGAACTTTTCCGCAAAATCACCGTGGATTACACCATCACCTTCGCAAAAACGCTGTACAAGGCCAGTCCCCGGGCGGCTTTCTGTTTTTTAATATGATGGGACCTTTTGCCGGAGTCAGTACAATTAAACACCCGGAACCAAGCCGGGACAGCCCGATTACAGTAGGCGGCATCCAGAGAAATGTGTTTGCACGCCCTCCTTTTGGTTTAAACATCGAACCGGCCGACATACAGTGCCGGCCCGTTCGATGAATAAACGCATCAAAGAAGTCCCGTCAGGATTTTGACCACCAGCGCTCGGCTAGCTTCCAGCCATCGAGATCACGGTTGGCTGCCAGGGAACCGTGGGCCACACTGTCGCGATTGGCGTAGACGTATTGCGCGTAGACCGGTATGATAGTGCCTCCATCGTCCCGCACGATCTCCTGCATCTCCCAATACATCTTGCGACGACGGTCGGCGTCGAGCTCGGTACGGGCTTTGGTCAGCAGGTCATTGAAGCGTTGGTTTTTCCAGTGGGCATCATTCCAGGGTGACTCTGCCGCATAAGCGGTCGTGAACATGAGGTCCTCGGTGGGTCGTCCGCTCCAGAAACAGGTGCAGAACGGTTTCTTCAGCCAGACATTCGACCAGTAGCCATCATTGGGTTCACGGACCACCTTGATATCGATCCCGGCCTTAGAGGCCGTCTCACTGAAAAGCACCGCGGCGTCGACCGCCTTCGGAAATGCCGCGTCGGCAGCGCTTAACTTTATCGACAGGCTTTCAAGCCCGGCCTTTTTCAGGTAGTGGCGTGCCTTGTCGGGGTCATAAGAGTGCTGCTTCATCTCGGTGTTGAAATATCGGTTCGCCGGTGTAATCGGGCTGTCGTTTCCGACTTGGCCGTAGCCGGCCAGCAGAATCTTAACAAGCTGCTCACGATTGATGGCATGTTTGAGGGCAAGGCGTACATTGACATCGTTAAAAGGTGCTACATCCGTGAACATGGGAAAGGTGAAATGCTGGGTACCAGTCACGGCGTTCACGTTGATGCCGGGTTTTTGTTTCAGGAGATTTACAGTGCCGAGATCGACACCGTTAATACAATCAACCTGACCGGTGAGTAAGGCGTTCGTCCGGGCCGTCTGATCGCTGAGCGGCACCTGCTCCACCCGGTCGAAATGGGCGCGTCCTTCTTTCCAGTAGTTCGGGTAGCGCTCACCCACATAACGCACCCCCGGTTCGAATTCGGTCAGTTTGTAACCACCGGTTGCCACACCTGATTGCCAGTCGAGCTTGCCGTCCTTGGCCGGAAAGATGACAAAAAAGTACTCGGAGGCAACATAGGGAAAATCTGCATTCCCACTCTCCAGTTCGAACACGACTGTCCGGTTATCGACTTTGCGAATATCGGTGACCGGCTTGAGGAGTGATTTACCGGCCGATTTGGTGTCTTCACCGCGGTGGTGGTTGAAAGAGGCCAGGACATCGTCTGCTGTAAGCGGCTTGCCGTTGTGGAAGGTCACGTCCTGGCGCAGGCGGAAGGTCCAGGTATCAGCCTTTTGACTGGCTTCCCATGACTCGGCCAGTTCCGGGATAACTTCACCCTTCTCGTTGATTTCTGTCAAACAGTTGCCGATGGCACCCACCATAAAGGCATTAATTATCCCGGTCCCGTAAGTTGCAGGATCAAGCGATTCGGCCGTGCTGCCGCCTGACATACCGATACGGAAGTGACCTCCTTTTTTGGGGGTCGCGGCATGGACGGTGGATTTCCACAATGCTGGCGTGGCAACCCCGGCCAATCCCAATAGGGAAACACGGGCTAAAAATTGACGGCGGGTTATGCGCCCTTTGAGCAAGAGATCTTCAAACTTTTCGAGTTCTGACATGGTCTTCTTCCTTTCTTGAGATTAAGATTAAACCAAATAATTGCTTATTTTCTCTCAAAAATTAGCCCTGATTGGGCAAAGTATGTACATCTACCGCTGGTGTTGACCAATGCCCGGGCTTTTTGCGTCTCTTTTGTAAGATAGCGGTAGCCGAGCAGTTCTATCCTTTCAATCCAGTATTCGGAAGGTGGGCAGTTCACGTGACGGTATCCGCCCTGCACGGGCAGGGCATGGGTCATGGCAATAACATATCCGTTAGCAAGCGTACACAGCAAATTCTCAATATACTGTTCTTCAATGTGTTCGACAACTTCAAAGCAATGCGCCAGGGCAACCGGCATGATGAAAGGCCCGGAGCGAAGGTCGTGCAGCAGGATCGGAAAAACGGCATTCTCGATGTTCGCCCTCAGCCCGTCGAATCCGACTGCCGGAATTCCCATTTCAAAAAAATGCTTGACGCAATGCCCCTCACCGCAGCCAATATCCAGCATCGAATTGATGGCGAATCGTTCAACCAGATAAGACCAGAGCGTCGTATCAAATGTATTTGGATCGCCGCCGGCAATGTTTCCACCTAGTGCCGGATCGGCTGGGTCAATGGCTAGATTCATGCTTAATCCCATCTACATTCTGAGCATGCATGCATTCACACCACACCCTATCCGCTGGAGAGCCCTCTTATTCTTTTTTGAGTTCTCAAGCGTTGTCGGTGACGACCTCCCCTATGACATTGTCAACGATTACAGGACTTTCAAAGTATTTCACCGCCGGTAGAACGCCGTACTTATCAAGGATAGAATCAACCGTAGCGGCCTTCGATATAATCGGCGGTTTCCTGGTTTTCGGGAGTGACGAACATCTCTACGGTGACGCCGTGCTCGATGAGCTTGCCCATGAGCATAAAGGCGCACTCATCGCTGGCCCGGCGGGCCTGGGCCATGTTGTGGGTGACGATTAAGATGGTATACTGGCCGCGTAGGTCCCAGATCAACTCCTCAACCGCCTCGGTGCCCTTGGGATCCAGCGCCGAGCAGGGTTCGTCCATAAGTAAAACCTCCGGCTGAACAGGCAGCAGCCTGGCAATACAAAGCTTCTGCTGCTGCTCCAGGGATAGCACCGTAGCCTTCTGCTTGAGGCGGTCTTTGACCTGTTCCCAGAGGAGAACTTTGCGAAGTGCTTGCTCCACGATCTCGTCTTTCTGGGCTTTGGAGACCTTTTTTTGGGAGGGCGTGTGAATCTGGTGGCTGAAGAGGATATTATCCCGTATGGATATAGGCAGGGGGTTGGGGCGTTGAAAGACCATGCCGACCTCCTTGCGGAGCTGAACCGGTTCCACATCGGGGTCATAAATATTGCGCTCCAGGACCCGGATCTCTCCTTTGACGCGCACATAGCCCAAACGCTCATTAATGCGGTTGATGCATCTGAGCAGGGTGGATTTTCCACAGCCTGAGGGGCCGATCAGGGAGGTGATGATCCCCTTCTTGACCACTATATCAATATCTATCAGGGCGTGAAAGGTGCCGTACCACAGGTTTAGGCCGATGGTTTCTATGGCTTTGTCAACTCCGGCTTTGTCAACTCCTGCGGCCTCATGATCGCTCATAAATACGCCTCGTATGGTGGTTTCAACAACAACAGGTCCCTTTATCCAAAGCGCCCCGTAATGTAATCGGTGGTTCTCGAATCGCTGACATCGCCGCTGAAAAGAGCGTCGGTCACCCCCGTTTCCACAACCTCCCCGTCGAGGAAAAAGGCGGTGCGGTCGGCCAGTCGACGGGCCTGCTGAACCAGATTGGTAACCAAGATAATGGTCATTTCCTCCTTCAACTCCTTCAAGACATCCTCAATACGCATGGTGGTAACCGGATCAACCGCAATGGAAAACTCATCCAGCATCAGCATTTCAGGTTCCTGGGACAATGCCCGGGCAATGGTCAGGCGCTGCTGCTGACCGCCGGACAAAAGGCTGCCCAAAGCATTCAACCTGTCCTTGACCTCGTCCCAG
>CAZWGD010000109.1:5271-7253 GCA_964633235.1 uncultured Desulfobacteraceae bacterium
AGAGGGCCGCGCGCGTCAGGCAGCGCTCCACAATCTCGTCGAGTTCGGCCTTTTTCTTTATACCGGCCAGCCTGGGCGACATGGCGACATTTTCATAAACGGTCAGGGGCAGGCCGACCGGCAGGGGAAACACGACCCCTATTCTGGACCTGAGGCTGTAAACATTGCGCCATTTCCTGATATCCCGGCCGTTGAAGCTGATGCTTCCCTTTACCTTCATGGAGGGGTTGAACATGTCCATGCGATTCAAGGCTTTGAGAAAGCTGGTCTTTCCGCTGTTGGCAGGTCCGATGATACCGAAAATCTCGTTCTCATGAACGCCTAAATTTACCCCACGCAAAACGGTCTCGCGATGATAGCTGATGGAGACATCCCGGACCTCTAGCTTTAGGGGCTGGGTTTCATGGGGCAGGGATGCCGCTGTTGCGCTTGCGACGCCTTCCCCGTTTCTCGGTGCTACCACTTTTTCTTTCCCCGCAGATAGATTCGAAAGGCGATTGATATGGAGTTCATAACCAGAACCATGGCAATCAGCACGAAAGCCACTCCATAGGGAAGGTTTTCCGGAACCCCGGGCACCTGGGTGGCCACCACAAACAGGTGCAGGGACATGGCCATGGTCTGGTCAAAGACCGACTCCGGGAGCCGCGGCAGAAAAAAGGCCGCCCCCGTAAACATGATGGGAGCGGTTTCCCCGGCGGTCCTGGATACTTCGAGAATGATACCGGTCAGGATGCCGCTGATCGAATTGGGCAGCACCACTTTGCGGATGGTCTGCCATTTTGTGGCGCCCATGTTCCAGCAGGCTTCCCGGAAAGCCATGGGGACCGCCTGCAGAGACTCTTTGGTGGAAACAATCACCACCGGCAGGGTCATGATGCCCAGGGTCAGGCTGGCGGCCAAAATGGAGGTGCCGAACTTGAAAAAGAGCACAAAGGCCCCTACACCGAACAGGGCATGCACAATGGAGGGTACACCGGCCAGGTTGATAATGGCCAGGTTGATCATTCTGGTAAACCAGTTGTCCCCGGCATATTCACTGAGGTAAATGGCCGCCGCCACACCCAGCGGCACCGAAAAGAGTAAGGCCACGCTCACCAGCCATATGGTGCCGATAAGGGCTGGGAAGATGCCCCCGGCCGTCATGCCATCCGTCGGATTGGAGAAGATGAAGTCCATGCTCAGGACCGACCCGCCTTTGTAAGCCAAAATGATTAAAATGACGGCCACCGGCAGAATCAGCAGTAGGGTCATGGTCAAAAAGAGCAGGCGAAAAAGCCTCTCGACCTTTCGATTGCGAACGTTCAAGGCTGTGGCTTCAAACAAGATCTACCCCTTTCGAATGCCGCGCACGATCAGGTCGGCACTGAGATTGATCAGGAAGGTGATTAAAAACAGAAAAATACCCAGGGTAAACAAAGCCTGGTAATGATCGGAACCCACGGCGGTCTCACCCAGTTCGGCGGCAATGGTTGCGGTCAAGGCGCGTACGGAGTCAAATACCGATGTGGGCAGGTTGATGGAATGCCCGGTGGCCATAAGAACGGCCATGGTCTCCCCGAATCCGCGTCCTACCCCCAGTAAAACTGCGGCCACCAGACCGTTTTTAGCGGCCGGCAGCACCACCTTGATGATCACCTGCCAGCGGTTGGCCCCCATGGCCTCGGCGGCTTCGCGGTAATGGTCGGGAACGGCTTTGAGGGCATCTTCGGCAATGGTGGTCATAATCGGGGCGGCCATGAGGCCCAGGATCAGCCCCGCATTGAGAACATTGAGACCGATGGGAACATTGAAGAGCTTTATTATCAGCGGGTTCATAATGGACAGGCCGATAAAACCCCAGACCACCGAAGGAATCGCGGCCAACAGCTCCACCAAAACCTTGAGTATTTCGCGCTTTCGGCCCGTAGCGAACTCGCCGATATAGATGGCCGCACCCAGCGAAAAAGGGATGGCCAACAGCATGGCCAGCCCGGTTACGC
>CAZWGD010000110.1:0-2445 GCA_964633235.1 uncultured Desulfobacteraceae bacterium
TGTGATTAAGATCGAACTGCCGCCCCTCTCCAGGCGTCGCGAAGATATCCCCCTGTTGATACGGCACTTTATCCAAAAATTCAACGCCCTTAAAGGCAAGGAGATCAAAGGCATATCGGATCGGGCCTTAAACATCCTGATGCGCCACGACTTTCCGGGAAACATCCGGGAGCTGGAAAATATCATCGAATTTGCCTTTGTGCTCTGCCGAAGCGACACCCTGAAAACAGAACACCTTTCCCAGGAGATTCAAAACAGAACCGTCAAGCATATTGCCAGCGGGCCTCGCCCTCCTGCCCCACCGCATCTGGATCAGGTCGAAAAAGAGGCCATCATGGCAGCGCTCGAACGCAATCGCGGACATCGAGGCAAAACCGCCCGATACCTGGAAATAGATAAATCGACCCTATGGCGAAAAATGAAAAAATACAGGATTGAATATTACCGCTAGCGGTTTTGAATTTTTGGGTGACCATTTTATGCGCTTCAATGCTTTTTTTCTTGTCAGGCACTTTGATCTATAGTAATATCAACAGATAGTATCGAGGTATCCGAATAGGATTTAATAGGGAACCCTGTTGAAATCAGGGACGGTCCCGCCGCTGTAACCCTTGTCCGGGCTCTATGCCGGACAACCTCTTTTGCAAATAAGGACCACTGTGCGGATGAAGCCGTGCGGGAAGGGCGCAAAAAAGGAAGGGGAGTCAGAAGACCTGCCTTGATGCATTGCCACGAATCTGCGGTGGTTCAGGTGTGTGGCGATAGGTAAGGGTCAAGCAAGCTGGGTGCAGCCCTTCAAGCCTAAATGGTTTGAAGGGCTTTTTTTTTTTGGCTCAAGAGGGTGAGCTTATCTTCGGGACCAACCACCGATACCAATTCAAAGGAGAAAGAGATGAAAAAGAAAGGAATGATCTGGGTCGTAGCCGTGCTGGCATTGTGCCTGGTTACTGGAAATTGTTTTGCATCAGGGGGGCATGGGGTTAAGCATCCCAAGAAAGTAGGCATCCTGTTGGTCGCCTTCGGATCGAGTGAAGCGTCGGCACAGGTGTCGTTCGAACAAATCGATAAGAAAGTGAAATCCGCCTACCCCGGCTTACCTGTGCGTTGGGCTTACACCTCGCATATCATCCGCGAGAAGCTGGCAAAACAGGGAAAACAGCTGGATTCTCCCGAAGTGGCCCTGGCTAAAATGTTGGACGATAAATTCACCCATGTAGCCGTGCAGTCCCTGCACACCATCGGCGGCGCCGAGTATCATGACCTGCGCAAAACCGTGGGCGCTTTCAAGGTGATGGGCGGTTTTGAAAAGGTCATTCTAGGGTACCCCTTGATGGCCACGCAGGATGATATGGAAAAGGTCGTTCAGGCCATTATTTCGGTGATTCCCAAGGAACGCCACAGCAAAGATGCGGTTGTGTTCATGGGCCATGGGACGCACCACCCTTCAAACGCCTTTTACACGGCTCTCAACTTCATGCTTCATATAGAGGATCCCAATATCTTTGTCGGGACCGTGGAAGGCTATCCGGAACTTGACCTGATAAAGGACCTGCTGCTCAAAAACGAGATCAAAAAGGCTTACTTGATGCCTTTCATGTCCGTTGCCGGTGATCATGCCAAGAACGACATGGCTGGTGATGGGGAAGATTCCTGGAAATCCATTCTTACCCGGGCGGGAATTGAATGCGTGACGGTGCTTAAAGGAACAGCCGAATTCGACGCTTTTGTTGATATCTGGGTCAAGCATGTCGGAGGAGCGTTAGGGCACTTTTAACCCGACCGGCACGGCCATTTTTTCTGCGTGGCTGCCTCCGGGCGACCGGAGGCCGTCGGGCGTCCTGCGCCCAACCGTTAGGACCGTCCGGGGGTCTTTTCAATGATGGGGGTGGTAAAATCGGGACGTTTGTGCTTTTATGCTTTGTAAATGGGCTTGATATGATATCCCAACTCCAAATGATTGCCGGTTGAAATGGGTCCCGGAAAGGATTGGTTATGAAATCGTATCGTAAAGAGCTTTGCTTTGAGATACCCCGGCGCAGAGCGTTCATTAATATCACACCACAAATCGAAGCCTGTCTACGGGACAGCGGCATTAAGGAAGGCCTGGTTCTGTGCAACGCCATGCACATCACTGCCTCGGTTTTTATCAACGATGACGAGTCCGGGCTGCACCATGATTATGAAGTATGGCTAGAAAAGCTGGCGCCCCACGAGCCCGTAGACCAATATCGGCATAATACCTATGAAGACAATGCCGATGCACATATGAAACGGCAGATCATGGGACGTGAAGTGGTGGTGGCTGTCACCGGCGGCAGACTCGACTTTGGTACCTGGGAACGTATTTTCTATGGGGAATTTGACGGCCGCCGTAAAAAGCGGGTATTAGTGAAAATCATTGGCGCATAAGCAGGCCTGCACCGTATGGAAACCGGTGATTTAGCG
>CAZWGD010000110.1:2455-7180 GCA_964633235.1 uncultured Desulfobacteraceae bacterium
GATAATCCCTGCAGGTTCTGAAGAAGAGGTATTGATTTCAGATGAGTTGAAATACCAGCAAACCAAGGTTTCCAAAAGTGATGAGTTAATGACAGTAAAACTGAGGTATAAACTTCCTGATGAAAATCAAAGCAAACTTATAGTTAAAGCTATCAGGAAAAATGATATACTAGACGATAAATCGCATCTGTGACCTGCTCAATATCCGCTATCCGATCATTCAGGCGCCCATGAACTGGGTCAGCGGAGCCGCTCTTGTGGCCGCCGTTTCCAATGCCGGCGGGCTGGGTACGCTGGGACCCAATGCGGGCTCCAAGGACATCACGGCCGATGCGGAAGAGACCGGCGAGCGGTTCCGCACCCAGATTAAAAGGATCAAAAGCCTGACCAAAGCCCCCTATGCGGTAAACATCACCGTGGGCTTTGGTGAGGAACTTAAATACTCTCAAAAAACCGTGGCTGTGGCCCTGGAGGAAGCGGTACCTGCGGCCGTTGTTTCCGTGGGCAGCCCGGCCGTGTACACCCGGACCCTTAAAGACGCCGGGATAAAGGTGCTGCACGCCATCTCCACCCCGCAACACGCTAGAAAAGCAGAGGCCAGCGGTGTAGACGCCGTCATCTGCGAAGGGTTCGAAGCCGGCGGGCACAAGGGATTTACCGAACTGACCACCCTGGTCCTAACCCCCATGGTTGCCGATGCGGTCAACATACCGGTTGTCACCGGCGGCGGCATCGGTGATGCACGGGGTTTGCTGGCCGCCCTGGCCTTGGGTGCCGATGGCATTTACATGGGTACCCGCTTTATGGCCACCCATGAGGCTGAAAGCCACAGGCGGGTGAAAAAGGCGATCTTAAAAGGGGATGATGCCTGCACCGTCTCCCTGCCGAAAACACACATGCTGGCCAGGGACCTGTCCAACCGGTTTACCGAAACGTATCTGCATTTGAAAGCCAAAGGAGCCTCAGACCGGGAACTCGAAAAATATTTAAGGGACCATTCGCAATACCGGGCTCAGTTTCTCGGGGAGGCTGATGAGGCCGAAATTTGTTGCGGGCAGGTCGCTAGTCTGATAACCCGTGTCGATTCAGCCGGTGACGTAGTGGACGCAGTCGCGTCCAATATCGGCTCGTACTTTGAAGATCTTAAACGACGGCTTGCGGAATTTTTGCCTGAGCTGGCGGAGTAATCCTCACGCTCCTATCCCCTCACCTTCCCTTTCCCATAAAATAATCAGTGTAAGTGATTCCGCGGCCTAAAAAAGTGGTCAGGCAAACGATGCTTTCAGTTTCCCCCGGTTTTCCTGCCGATGAACATCAGGCCGGGGGTTATCGAATCCAGATTGAGCCGTCTTATCAACGCCCTGAGGTTGTAAACCAGTCGTTCAAATACCTTTATCCGGTTTTGCGCAATACCCGGCAGGGGATACAGATCGATTCGAAACAACCCCACGGTTCCCAGCTTGACGATGTCGAAATTGCCAACGCTTTTATTGATGAGCGACGTAAAGCTGTCCTTCTCCAAAATCCGCAGATTGTGCTCGGAGAGATATTTAGTATAATGCTTTTTTCCGGACAATGCTTTGATAATGTTTATATTTGTCCTGCTGAAGTGAGGTACTTCTATCATCAGGTACCCGCCCTTTTTTACAAATTGAGCCATCCGTTGTATGACGCGTACCGGGTTTTCAAAATGTTCGATAAAGCCAAAGGAGTACACAAAATCGTACTGATTTTCAGTAGGGTACGAAAAAAAATCCTGATGGATCAGGTTGTAAGCGCAGTGGATATGATCAAGATTCCTTTTTGAAAGGCGGATAGCGCCTGGTGAGCTATCTATTCCGGTAACGGAATATCCAAAATCAGTGCTGAAATAACCCATCCACAAACCTGTTCCACAGCCGATTTCTAGCGTATTCACCGGTTTTTTAGGAAGGTTGTTTTTAAAAATCTTGCCGTATTCGTGCACGATCAGTTTTTTCCTGGGCATGATCAGGGGGTCACTGTCTTTCTTCTGATTCCAATATCCCTCGAAATCGACCTTACACTTATCCGTAATGATCTTCACCGGTCAGGCACCTCATTTTTATCACTGTTTTATCACCGTTCCTCAATGGGCTGTTCCAGGGTGTCATGATGAACAGGGAGTTCATGTCAGGCACAGCCGAAACATAATTCCTATTGAACCAAGCCGCTCATGACCTCACTGGGGTTTGGGCATTTTGGTGCTCATAATAGCGAGGATGAGGCATATCTCCAAGATAAAACGACGCATCCGGTAAAAAAGTTGACTCCAAACCCTAACCTTCGATGAGCCGTCTTTTTTTGATAACGTCCAGACTGACACGTATCTTTTTGACATACTCCATGGAGAACAAGGTAAATGCCTATCGGTTGGATGTCGACCGCTGTTATCGGGCACATGCGTATTGATATCCTGCAGCCAATATGGTAACCGCCATGATTATCGTTTTAATACAGTTTTTGAGAACGTAAAATCTGTAGAAACACCTTAAGCATACACCATGGGAGTCTCCATCCAATCAACAGTTGCCCTTTTCACCGTCCTTTTCCTCACGGGATGCCCGATATATGATAGTGCGGATACGGTTATTCATCTGGAAACCATGACATCGGGGACGTTCAAGGTGTCCATATTTGGTCTCGGCTCCGATGAAGATGACCCGATGGAGAGGGAAAAGGAATTAGCCCGTTTAATTTATGAAATCGCCGACATCGAAAATATACAGAAAAAGTATACTTCACAGGTTCAAGGCCGGATATCGGAGACCGGCAAAGGGGTTACCGTTACCCTGGTCGGTCGTTTCCATTCAAAAGAAGCCCTATCCGGTTTATTTGAAATCGAAACTGAAGACGGCCGGCTGGTGCATGCACCCTCTGGCAGTGAAAAAATCATCAGCACAAATGGGCGTGTCGAAAAGAATAAACTTGGCAAAACCATCATCGCCTGGCCTTTGAATACACGCAAATTTTCCCACAGCTTACGGTATATCCAACCAAGTACGGGAAAGCCATGGGATCAAAAGCATTCACTCCTCCCTGAATACAAAAAATATAAGAAGAACCCGGAATATTTTAAAAAAATACTGGTTAACCGCAAACTGGAAGATGAAGATAACGCCTCGGGGGGGATCTGCCCGGAAGAGCCGAAGAGCTCTTTGAAAACCGAGAATAACATGCGGTGAAGCGGACGCCCGACAACCACCGTGGAAAGGAGACAGTATGAGCAATCCTCAACCGATCGATTCAATGGTTTATCCGAGGTATTCGGCAATCGCCACCTTTTTTCGCCTGCCGCATATTACTGATCCAAAGGAGCTGGATATCGCCCTTCTAGGCATTCCTTTTGACGGCTCCGCGGGATACATGGCCGGTCCGCGATACGCGCCGCGGGAAATCCGAGCCCGTTCGGCCGTTATCCGGCCCCACAGCATGCAGGGGATCAATCCATTTGAAAGACACCGCATAGGCGACTACGGCGACATCAGTACGACACCCTTCTCCATTGAAGAAACCTACCGTCGCATTGAAGAGGGAATCGATTATCTGCTGAGCCATGATGCCATTCCGGTGTCCGTCGGCGGTGATCACGGGATCACTTATCCGGTTCTAAAGGCCGTTGCTAAGAAACACGGTCCGGTTGCCGTCATCCAGATCGATTCCCATCCGGATACCCATGACACTCAGTTCGGGCATAAAACCACCCATGCAACGATGTTCCGCCGTTGCCTGGAGGAGGGGTTGGTTGTACCGGACAAAGTCGTTTCAATCGGCCTGCGCGGATCCCTTTTTCACGCTGATGACTTGGAATACGGTAAGCAAAACGGCTTCCGCATTGTTTTCCCGGAGGAAGTGCATGACAGGGGAACCGCTGCAATCGTCCAGGAGATTCATGATATCATCGGTAGCTGTAAGACCTATTTTACCCTGGATATCGACGGCATTGACCCGGCATTCGCTCCCGGAACACCGGTACCGGAAGTCGGTGGCATTACCAGTTTACAAGCGCTACAGCTTATCAGGGGCTTGAAAGGATTGAACATTACCGGTACCGATCTATGTGAAGTTTCGCCGCCGGCCGACAACCCCAATCAAATCACCTCCCACCTCGCCGCCCAGCTGATATTTGAAATGTTGTGTGTTATTTGAAGGGGGTCAGGCGTCGGTCATTTAAGGGCATATTTTAAGGCTCCCTAACCAGACAACCCGGTACCGAGTTGTTGCCGAGGTATCATTAGAGTACACCTGACGGAGGAGAAGATGGTCAATGACGTAAAGTGGCAGGTTGATGAAAATCAGGGGGTTTTATATCGCAGCCTGACAAAACGCCTGCCGGTTATTGCCGGCGGAGAGGGGGTATTCCTCTATGATACAGAGGGCAAACGCTACCTGGATGGATCATCGGGTGCCCTTGTCGTCAATATTGGCCACGGCAACAGCCACGTTATCGATGCCATGCAACAACAGGCCGGCAAGGTTACTTTTGCACATACGAGTCAGTTTACCAGTGCGCCTGCGGAGAAGCTGGCCTTGAAACTTGCCCGGTATGCGCCCCCGGGGTTAAACCGGGTCTTTTTTGTCTCAGGGGGATCGGAGGCGGTTGAGAGCGCTTTCAAAGCCGCCTTTCAATATCACTACGAACGGGGAAATGAGAAAAAGCATAAAATTGTTTCGGTTTGTCCTTCCTACCACGGGGGCACCCTGGGC
>CAZWGD010000111.1:0-2923 GCA_964633235.1 uncultured Desulfobacteraceae bacterium
CTCAGATGACTATGTGTCATTTTTTTCAACTAAAGTCAATTGATCTTCACCTCCCTGTCTGGGAAACCGCATTTGGATTTTGAGTCAGCAGCAACGTTTCGCGGCGATGTATATCTCCTTTCCGCCGTCTGAAGCTCATGCTCAAGCCTCCTTAACCCTGGGCCGGGCCGAGGTGTTAACCTTTCGAAAATGGCGCCCTTGAGTTGTAAAATTGAATTTTAGCCCTATTATAGCATCCATGGAAGGTGGAGATGAATTAAACCAAACAAAACAGGAGCAGCCATGACGTACCAGAAAAATAACTACAAGGAAGACATTGACCGGGCCACAGTTGTGTTTGAAACCACGCTGGGCACCTTTGAAGGGAAACTATACGCCAAAGAATGTCCGGAGACGGTCTGGAATTTCATCAACCTGGCCGAGGGCCGGCAGGAGACCGCTCGCGGAGGCAATTATTACGATGGACTGAATTTTCATCGCGTTATCGATGGATTTGTCATTCAGGGGGGATGCCCGGCCGGCACCGGCACCGGTGGGCCGGGTTATCGATTTGGCGATGAGTTTCATCCTGATCTGAAACATGACGGTGAGGGGGTTTTTTCCATGGCTAATGCCGGTCCCGGCACCAACGGCAGCCAATTTTTCATCACCCTGGCTCCCACACCCCATCTGGACGATCGGCACAGTGTGTTCGGCAGGGTGACCAAGGGAATGGACGTGGTGCGTGAGATCGGCAAAGTCGCTACCGGACCCATGGACAGACCCGTGGAAGCGGTGGTGATCAATCGGGTAACGGTAAGACGTCCCTAGATTAGGAATAAATAGGCGCTAGACAGGAATCTAAACGTCATCTATAAAATTAAGCCCCTTTTTAGGTGTGCATGCATCCACATTTCTAAAAAAATACTTGCTTTTTTATTTTTTCAGGTTATTATGCTGCCAATCAATAAAGACCCGTACTTAATTGGCGGGGCGGTTTCGTTCTAAAGGTAAGACCCATTTGTCAAAGTGGCGATCTGAAGTCTGGAACCATGGGAATTTTTTTGAAAGGAGGAAGTCACTATGGCTAATGGAATCGTTAAATGGTTTAATAACAGCAAAGGCTACGGTTTTATCGAGCAGGAAGATGGTCCGGATGTATTCGTACATCACTCGGGAATCAATTCCACCGGTTTCAGATCCCTGGACGAGGGTGATCGCGTTACCTTTGACATTGAACAAGGACAGAAAGGTCCCGCCGCGGTCAATGTTACCGTGGTATAGTTCAGTGGTATAGTTCAGTGGTATAGCTCAAATATAGCTTAAACTTATCTAAAAAAAGGGTGTTTGCCCGCACACGGGCGAACCCCTTTTTTTTTGGCCGGCATACCCGCAGAATGGAAAATCCTCATTTTAGAACCAAGCGCTGGGATTTAATCATCATGATCGGATAGTAGGATTTTTTCATTTTTGCGAGTCCGGGCATCCCCATATCGCTTTCTTTGTTGATGTACCGATAACCCGAAAAAAGCCGTTTGGCGCAAATATTGTCGAAGTACTGATATAGCCCCTTGATATGGGCGAAGGCTTTTTCATACTGGAGGGCGGCCATTTCATCCGTGAGATGGGCAGCGATACCGTAGGCGCTGACCTTACCATCAATACGCAGAAGCAAACCCTTTAGCTGAAAGATGTCCATATTGATAATGGTATTGATGGCGGCCTGTTTCTCACACGCCAGGTCGGTCTCCAGGTCTGAATCACAATCGCGGACCTGACACCACTCTTCGATAAAGTCGAGGCATTCGTCTCTATCCTCGGGTTGGATCGGTGCTACGGTTACCCTGTCGGCGTCGGAATGGATTCGTTGGAACTGGTGGATCAGATTGCGCTTCCTGGAGTAACGCTTGCCTTTCAGGAGAGCCAGGTCTTCCACGCGGTAGACATAGTCATCATAGGCCCCGTGATTTTTAATCTCAAAGTAGGGGTCAAAGGCTTCCCTTCCGTACCGATCAATATAGTCGTCGGGAACAAACCAGTAGCTGGTGTGTCCCGCCTGTACGGCAATGTCGCGGAGATCTTTGGGCGAGGATTCCCGATGAGGGCAAATTGGCAGTATTAGGTGCCTGTTTTGGGGTTCCGCTGTAAATTCGGCGGCTACAAGCAACGATCCGTTGTGCTCCGCGCCGTAGGGCTGGTAAAGATCGTTGGTCCAGGCCATAATGGAAGAGAGGGAATACCCGCACAACAGGTAGCGCTGGTTTTTGAAATATTTTTTAAAGTATGGATAATCCTCTGGAAGCAACGGCTTGAATTTCATGTTTTACTTTTCAGCATAGGTGTTGAATCCTGCATCCGGGTGAATCCGCATGCTCGGTATAGGGCTTGGGTGCCTCTCTCGGCGATCAAACCGATCCAGGTCAATCCGTCTTTTTCCAACCGTGCCACCAAGTCCTTGATAATGGCGGAGCCGATTCCCCGGTTGCGGTGTGATGCAGCCACGGTTACATCCTGAATATATGCATCGCTGGCGCCGTCACTGATGGCCCGTCCCATGCCGATAATTTTTTCAGCGGTTACGGCGATTATGAAGCAGTGGCTGCCGGCCACAATGCGTCGCACGAGGTCAGGGTTATCCACGGCTTCCGTCCACCAGCCTGCATCACGGTACAGTTTGATGATTTGACGGATTTGATCCCCGGATGGATCTTTTAAAGAATGCAAGGCCAGCTTGTCATCGCCGGTTGTCGTCACCGGCTAACCTCACCCTTTTTTGGAGCTGTCTAATATGAAGCGTTCAACTTCGGCGGATTCCTTGAGCTTTTCCAAGTACCCCGTGAGTTTACGTTCCATTTTCTTTTCCTTTAAATACCGGGTAATCATGGGCAAGACCTTTTCAAACGCCATGAGTTGCGCCGGTTTTTTATCAAAAACCTTGATTAAG
>CAZWGD010000111.1:2933-7171 GCA_964633235.1 uncultured Desulfobacteraceae bacterium
GTGATAGCCGAAGCGGGTCTTTACGACATCGCTGACTTCACCGGCAGCCATGGCGAAAGCCGCCTCTTCAAAGGGTTTCACCATGCGTCCCCGGGCGAAATAGCCTAGGTCGCCGCCCTTGGGCGCACTGGGCCCCTGGGAGTTATCCTTTGCCAGGGCCGCAAAATCTTCCCCCTTCTTGAGCCTGTCTTGAATGGCGGCGATCTTTGTTTGCGCTTCGGCTTTTGCTTTCTCATCCGCTTCGGGATCGACCTTAATCAAAATGTGGCTGGCCTTCACCTGTTCCGGGTTCTTGAAGGCATGGGTGTTTTTTTCGTAGTAGTTCCTGGCCGCTTTTTCGGAAATGACAATATCCGGGGCGATTTGGGTGTTGATCAATTTCTGAATGGCCAAATTACTGGCAATTTGCTGAGACAACTCTGACTCGGTCAGTTTCATGCGCGCAAGGGTTTGCTCGTATTCAGCCTCATCGGAAAAGCGCTTTTTAAAGGTATCCAACTGTTTGGCGATTTCGTCCTCGGGAATGCGGATACCCCTCTCCTTGCTTTCCTGGTAGAGCAGCACCCGGTTAATAAAAGACTCCAGTACATTTTTACGCACAGCATCCAGCTGAGAAACGTCTATTTTACGTCCCTGCTGCTGGGAAATCGCCTTGACGCGGTCAACCTCCCTCTCAAATTCCTGTAGGGTGATAACGATACCGTTCACCACGGCCGCCTTTTCAACGGCCGCATCTGGGGCGTCGCCGGCATGGACGGCGGCATGGATACACACCATTGTAATTACCGCGGACAGTACATGGATAAGCCTAGCTCGCATGAATACTCCTCCTACTGAAGGCTTTTTCTATTTAAAGGGGTTGATGTGTCAAAATACACGCTCAAGGCGCTTTTCTTATGAACCGAAGCAGATCAACCGTTTCAGCAGGTAGATCTTATACACGCGACGCCTGTATGTCAATGTTAGGGTTGAAACAGTCATGGAGCAGGCTGGTGCAGGGCCAGGCATGAGTGTTGACAATCGGAATAAACATCTATAATACCTGCCCTGTTGCCGGTCGGCAACAAGTATCACGACCCAAACCGAAAAACCTTAAAGGGGATGGATCCAACGGTATGCAGAAAGAAACGAACGTGATCGAATTGCCCAACAGTGACAGTCACAACTGCTTTGCCTGTGCCCGGAGTAATCATGCCGGTCTGCACATGAAGTTTTTTTCGGATTATAAAACCGTTTTCTCATGGGTCACGGTTCCAGATCATCTGGGCGGCTGGAATCGATTGGTTCACGGCGGCATCACCACGACCATTCTGGATGAAACCATGGGCTGGAGCGGGCTGTACCTCCTGAAGATGATTGCCTTGACCAAAACCATGACTGTGGACTTTCCGCAGGCCGTGTATGTCGGCGACCAGTTGCGGGTGGAGGGACGCGTACTGTCCGTTCATAAAAATAAAGAGGCGCTCATCGAAGGATTTCTTTATAACAGCAAGGGAAAGCTGTGCGCGAACTCAAAAGGAACCTTTTCCCTGCTCTCCCCCAAGATCGCCAGACGCCTGGGTGTGGTTACCGACCGGCAGATCGATGATTTTTTTTCACCGTTGATCGAGCTGGCGTCCCGGAACCCGCATCAATAGCCGGAGATACGGCGAAGGACCGAATTTTAAATCCCGGGGCAGTCATATACCTTTGCTGGAGGAAATGGAAATGGAAAACATTATTATAGATAACATCCCTTTCAAACCCAAGCTTGACCGGTTGATGAAACACCTGCACATCAAAGGAGATGGGCCTGAGGCCGACACCTTTTCGCGCCTGGTAAAGGAAGCTGAACAGATCGCCCACCCCAAATCCATGTATACCATCAGCCGGATCGAATCCCGGGGAGACGAACACATCACCATTGATGGTACCGTATTGGAAAGCCGCATTCTGCGGGTCAATACGGAGGGGTTGCACCGGATATTCCCCTTTGTGGCCACCTGCGGCGTAGAGCTTGCCGCCTGGGCGCAGGCGATTGATGATTTGTTGTTGAACTACTACGCCAATGAAATCAAAATGGCGGCCCTCAGGGTGGCCGAGCGGTACGTCGAGAAGGATATACAACAGCGTTTTCAGCCGGGCCGCATGGGCAAGATGAACCCCGGCTCCCTGCCGGAATGGCCTATTCACGAACAGAAACATCTCTTTGCCGTCCTGGGTGATACCCGTGAAACGGTAGGCGTGACCCTCAACCCCAGCATGTTGATGGTGCCGGACAAGTCCGTATCAGGCATCTATTTCCAGAGTGAAAAGGGATTTACCAGTTGCCGGCTGTGCCCCGTTGAGAAATGTCCCAGCCGCAAGGCGGCCTACGACCAGACCCTTTACGCCAGGGCGTATGAAAAATAGCCTTAAGGGTTCGGGCTAGAGTGAAGTATCCAGATCCACAGGACCAGGTTTTTAGTACAGGTTTTTGGTAATGGAATAAATAAACGGCTTTTCATGGTTCAGGCGTCCGCCGGCAAGTCTACAGCAATCCCTTTTTTCCGGCGTCTTTCAGCCTATCCACGATTTTGCGAATATCCTGAGACCGATCCAGATCCGCCACCAGCAGGGTGTCCTGCGTGTCGATCACCAGGCAGTTGTCGAGGCCCAGGCAGGCCACCAGGCGGCCTTTTTTGCCGGATACAAAGCATTTCCTGCAATCCACCAGCAGCGTGTTTCCCTCGGCCAGGTTTCCCTCGTCATCCAGGTCATCTTCGTACAGCGCATAGAGTGATGACCAAGATCCCACATCGCTCCAACCGCACTCGCAGGGCACCACATGGATCTGCTCACGGGTATGCTCCATAATACCGTAGTCAAAAGAGATGGTGGGGATGTCTGCATATACCCCGGCCAGGGTATCCTCAAAAGCCGCCGTGCCCAAGGTCTGCTCGATTTCCGACAGACCCTCATGCAGGCCGGGGAGCTGGGTCTTGATTTCCCTGAGGATGGTTTCCGGGGTGGCGATGAAGATGCCGCCGTTCCAATAGTAATCACCGGTTGCCAGATAGGCCCGGGCTTTTTCCAAATCCGGTTTTTCGATGAATTCAGAAACCTCATAGGCCGCCTGCCCCAGGGTATCCGTCTTTCGCGCACCTCTACGGATGTATCCATACCCCGTTTCGGGCCTGACCGGCACGATGCCCATGGTGACGATGCCGCCCTTATCCGCCAGGTCGCCGGCGGCTCGCAGCGTCCGGATGAACGTTTCCGGGTCTCCGATGAAATGATCCGCGGGGAGGAAGGCCATGGATTGGGTGCATCCCAGGTGACGGGCATACAAGGCGCCTAGCCCTATGGCCGGGGCCGTATTTCTTCCCACCGGCTCGGCAAGGATATGAAATCGGTTGGCCCTAAATAGGCCTTGAGCTAGATCGAGGTGCTTTTTCCCCAGGATCAGGATCATCTGGTCTTCCCGGGAAATCGGTTTGAGCCGCTCCATGGTTTCCTTCACCATGGGACCCCTGCCGGTGATGTTTAAAAATTGTTTTGGTTTGCTTTTCCTGCTTGCCGGCCAGAACCGCGTTCCCGAACCGCCGGCCATGATAGCTACGAACATGCTTGGCTCCCGCTGAGCAAGTCCCTTTCCGGGATTTGGAGTAATGTTAACCCGATAACATCCAATCAAATTTTATGAGATTTGAGATAAGCGTATTGAGATCGATTGATAGAACATTCTCAATACTCACATTTCATCTCTAAAACCAAACTCATCAATTGCACGATAAATTGTAATCTCATGCCATTATGATGAACCACGGTTTTCGTTCAGTCACTAAATATAATGATTAGGGCCAATTTTCAAGAGTATTGACAGTCTGGGGACAGGACACTGCAATTGGAACAAATGAAACCTAGCGGTGATGCTGACTCAAAATCTAAATGCGCTTACCCTGCAGCCCTCCGAAGCTCTCTACGGATTCCATTGACAACTGACGGTACGAATGCCATAGAGGGTGTATTCGGATGGAATTATTTTTGGTGGAAAGGATAACGGGTGGACGATTTTATCGACCCGCTTTTTTTTAAAGACTTGGCTGCAGCCGAACCGGAAGATGTTTGCCGACGGGCGCTGTGCCGATACAATGCGTTAAAGCGGTGCTATTTCCTGTCTGTATGGGGTAATGTCTATGCCGTTTATCCGGAGGAGGCCAGAATCCAACGTCGGGACGGGGGGGAAGACTCCCCGGGGGAGTATCTGGGCCTCTTCA
>CAZWGD010000112.1:0-734 GCA_964633235.1 uncultured Desulfobacteraceae bacterium
CGGTAAAGGAAGGGCTATCTACCGTGAACTGGAAGACAGGGGGATCTTGGTAAGGTGGACCGGCCGGTCCACCTTGGCGGAAGAAATGCCGGAGGCGTATAAAGATATTTCCCAGGTGGTGCGGGTGATTCATGGGGCCGGTATTTCACGCAAGGTGGCCAGGCTCAGACCCATGGGTGTCATCAAGGGTTGATGGATTAAAAAGTAAACATGCATCAGAGTCCCACAGAAAGCAAACCGTCCGCCCCGCGGAACACGGCCCGCTGGCGCGGACGTTTACACGAAATTATTTTCGAGGCCGATACGCCCGCTGGAAAATTATTCGATGTATTGCTGATTTTTAGTATCCTCTTAAGCATCAGCGCGGTCATGCTGGACAGCATTTCCGCCATTCGATACACCTATGGCGGGTATCTCACCTTGGCGGAATGGTTCTTCACCGTGCTGTTTACCGTAGAGTACGGGCTGCGTCTCATCAGCGTCGGCCGACCCACCGCCTATGCCACGAGCTTTTTCGGAATCGTTGATCTGGCGGCCATACTGCCCACCTATTTCAGTGTGCTTTTCCCGGGAGCCGAATACCTGCTGGTGATTCGTGTCCTGCGGGTGCTACGCATCTTCAGGGTCCTGAAACTGGTTCCCTACCTGGGAGAGGCCAGTCTTCTGGTGCGTGCCTTGAGATCGAGCCGGCGCAAGATCACCATCTTTTTATTCACCGTCCTGACCCTGGTGAT
>CAZWGD010000112.1:744-7164 GCA_964633235.1 uncultured Desulfobacteraceae bacterium
GAGGGAGAAGAGAACGGGTTCACGAGTATTCCCCGCAGCATCTACTGGGCCATCGTCACCATGACCACGGTGGGGTACGGTGACATTTCGCCCAAGACCAGCCTGGGCCAGGCCCTGGCTGCCCTGGTAATGATCCTGGGGTACGGCATTATCGCCGTGCCCACCGGTATCGTGACGGCGGAGATGACCCAGACCTTCAAAAAAAACATCACCACCCAGGCATGCCTGGAATGCAGCGCCGAAGGCCATGATGCCGATGCCACCCACTGTAAATACTGCGGTGTGCGGCTGTAACGGCATTCAGGGCTTTCACAGGCTCATAATCCGACCCCGATAGCGCTTTCGATCCCGTTGGTTGTGGTTTGTCCAGCCTAGGCGTTCAGCCCCCTGATTCTCAAATTGATGGCCAGGTTTTCCAGAGAAAGCTTGCTCACGTCGGCAGTCACCGGGTTTGCATCAATGTAAGCCTTAAAAAAGGTTTTTACGGCATCTTCTGCTCCCATCCCGGATATGGGAACAATCGATTCAATCACCCTTTCATAGAGAATGGGATGAAACCTTTCCAGGGTGTTTAAACGGGACTGATACCAGGGCCACATCAAGGGAATAGCCGCCGGGTTTGAGGCTGCGGATACAATGGGGATAAATTTATTGCGTTCCGGCACGCGCTCCAATACGTAGTCCAAGGCGGTTTGAATAACGGAGGGGTCACTGAAACTGCCCAGCGCATTCAGGATGGTGATGCGCTCATGCTCATACGCGGAAATTTCCAACCTGTTTTTCAGCCAGGTAAAAGCCTCGTCGTTCCCGATATGGGCACCGCCCCGCATCACGCTTTTCAGGATATCCCGATGCACCGAAGCACCACCCATAAGGCGCTTGAATTGATCGGTGATAAAATCGACGGCCTGATCTATCCCGAACAGTACGGCGTACCATAGTACCCGGTCCCGGAGAGCGGCGACGGGATGAGCTTCTTCGGGGTTGGGTGTCCGGCCGAAGTGTGAGAGAATTTTTTCCACATGGGCTTTTCCCGTCCGGCGGGCCCGGTTTTTGTTTTCACCCTCCAGAATAAGGCAGAGCCGGAACAGGTTTTCGGCGATCCCCAGTAGCGGCAGGGGTGCCTTTTCCGCTTGATAATACTCTAGAAAGTCGCAATAGTCGGCACAGGTCACCTCCCCGCCTCCCAGCCTGGCGAAGAGGTCGTTTTGAATTCCCCAGCGATCTATGGCGCTCAACCCTCCGGATCTTATCAACCCGCCCAACTTACCAAGGTCTTCAGGGGGGTATTTGACGCGATAAAACCCGGTTTGGTCCACATTGAGCTTGTAGGCGGCCACCTCTTTTCCTACGGCAACGGAGGCTGAACGATCCTCGAGGAGCAGATCCAGCTTTCGGGTCTGACCGTCTTGGGTAAACAGAGTCATGGTGATCGGGATGGGCCAGAGACTGTCGTCCGCGCAGGAAAGATAGGTAAAGCGCCTCTGATACAGCACCAGGGTATCTTCCTGCCGTCGCACCTCGACCAGGGGAAAGCCCGGCTGATTCACCCAGGCGGTCATCATACGGGTCACCGGCCTGTCGGAAACACTTTCCAGTGATTCCCACAGGTGATGACTGGCCGTATCTCCATAGGCGTATTTCTTCAGATAACGCCTCAACCCCTTTCGGAAGCCCGCCTCGCCGATGAAGGCATTGATCTGCCGCAAAAGACCGCCGGCCTTGCTGTAAATAATGGGTGCCGTGGCGGCGTTTATGACCACATGCTCACCACCCGGAATCCGGACGGCAAAGGTTTCTTTAAGGGCGTCTCTCTTCATGGCCGTTTCGGTTTGGCCATACAGAAACTGTTCCCATATTCGCCATTCGGGATAGGTGTGGTCCACGACACCATAGCCGAAATAGGTGGCAAAGCTTTCATTCAACCAGATATATTTCCAGTCGCAGGGGGTCACCAGGTTCCCGAACCACTGGTGAGCGATTTCGTGGGCAATGACCTCACAGATGCGCTCCTGGGCCGCACCCGAGGTTATTTCAGGATCATAGTGAAGCAGGTTTTCACGGAAAGTCATGGCCCCCCAGTTCTCCATGGCACCGAAGGCGAAATCCGGAACCGCGATCAGGTCGAGCTTGCTCAAGGGATAGGGAATGCCGTAGTAGTCCTCGGAGTATCTCAGTGCCTTTCTACCGAAAGCCAGCCCAAAGTCGAGGTAGGATTCGGTGCCGGGCAGCATCACCGCACGAATGCGCTCATCAACACGATCCCTGCGAACGGCGAAATCGCCAATGCCGAAAAAGACAAGATAGGTGGACATCAGGGGTGTTTTTTCAAAAATGACGCGTATTTTTCCCCCGGGAAGCGCTTCTTGATTGAGGATATCGGTGTTGGAAACGGCGGTCAGGTGGTCGTCGATGATCATTTCCACTTGGAAAACGGCCTTTTTCCGGGGATGATCCACACAGGGAAAGGCCCGCCGGGCATCGCTTTCCTGGAACTGGGTAACGGCCATATAGCGTTCTTCATCGCCGACACGGTAGCGGCTGCGGTAGAAACCGGCCATTTGATCGTTGATCTTCCCATCGTAGGTAATGGCGACAAGAATCCCGCCGCTCATTTTTTGGGGCAGGATGATGGTAAGCACTTCGGCTCGGGGGTCCACCTGGAAGCCACAACGCTGATAGTGTCCCTGCAGTTTGACTTCCGATTTCCAGACGGCGATGTCCAGCAGATTTAATATGATCCGGTTGGTTGCCCGTTCTGCGGAAAATTCAATTTCAACCCGGCCGGCGAATCTAAAACGTTTTAAATCAGGCGTCAGGCTAATTTTATACGATAACGGAAAAACATCGCTCATATGGCCTCCTTTACAGGCGGATACAGTTTATGACAGCTTGCGGACCAGATCGCCAATGGCCCCAAGGTACTCGGAAGGACCCCGCATGAAAATATCATTGTGATTGGCTTCGGGGATCATCAGCAGGTGTTTGTCATCAGCTCCCGAGGCCTTGAAAAGCATCCGGCCCTCGGAAAAAGGAATGATATGGTCGTATTCGGCGTGGATGACCAGGGTGGGATTTTTAAAGGCGCCGATTTTATCGATATTTCTGAAACCCTTTCCCTCCTCAAATCCCAGACGCCGGGCATCAATTCCCAGGAGTCTCAGCAAAGGACCGGCCATGGCAAAACCGCTTTCAATGATCAGGGCGTCAATGAATTCGGCATGCTGAAATGCCAGGTCAAGCGCCGAAGCGCTCCCCAGTGAGCGGCCCATGACCACCAGCGGTCCGGTGCAGCTGTTTTCGGCCAGCCATTGCCGCACATATTCGAATATGGCATGACAGTCCCGCATCATGCTGGAAACTGTGGGCTTGCCGCCCGAGCGGCCGTATCCCCGGTAATCCACGGGCAGGAAGTTGATCCCCATGCGGTTGTACTGAGGGCCCAGCTCATCGTAGTCGCCTACGATTTCACCATTGCCGTGAAAAAAAAGGATGTTGGCGTTATCGGGACCGGCCAGGTGAAGACGTGCTCCCACGGCGATATCGTCCTCTACGGGGATAAGCAGCTCCATTCCCGAACGTCTTTCCGGTGCCCCGGTATGCTCGCGGCGGGGATGAAATAGGAGCGTCAGCACCTCGGGCCGGTCCAGTACGCCGTAATCCACGGATCGCGTTGTTTCCATGACAGGTTCCTTCCTACAGGTGAGTTCTATCCCTAAACACCTCAATCTCCCGAACAGCGGGCCGCCTGCCGGCCGGCGATACGGCCGAACACCAAACAGTCGGTAATGGCGCAACTGCCCAAGCGGCAGGCGCCGTGCACGCCGCCGGTCACCTCACCGGCGGCATAGAATCCCGGGATGGGTTCTTGGTTTAAGTCCAGCACCTCCGCCTTTGGATTGATGAGCACCCCGCCCATGGTGTAATGCACCTTGGGCCATACGCGCATGGCATAGTAGGGAGGTTGAACAAGGGGTTTGGCACCCGGCGGAAAAGGTTTGCCGAAGTCCAGGTCCGATCCTTTCGTCACGAAGTGGTTGAACCGCGCCACCGTGTCCGCAAACTGATCAGACGGCATGCCGTATGCGCGGGCCAGTTGATTTTTATCCCGAAACTTCTTGACCACGCCTCTGCGCAAGCAATGGTCGATTTGAGACCCGGATGCGTCCAGGCCATGCTGATCCACCATGCACAGGCATGGGTGACCGGCCGCCAGGATGGCATCCGCCCGCACTTTACGGTCGGCCAGCTCATTGACCAGACGGCGGCCGGAAACCGGGTCGACGATCATGCCGTAGGGGAAGGCGATATAGCTGGAAAAATCGGGCCCGACGCCGTAGCTCTTTTCATCCGGGCAGGCCCAGGGACCCAGTTGAATCCAGGACAGGTGCACCGGCATGGCGCCGATGCGCAAGGCCTCCCTTAAAGCCCCTCCCGTGGCCGAGAATTTGTTGGTGCTGCCGATATCGACCTTCAGTCTCGGGTCCTGCGCGCTCCTGAAGCGGATGTCATTGCCGAAGCCCCCACTGGCCAGGATCAGCGCCTTGCGGGCTTTGATACGACAGGGGTTTCCCGATGAAGTGTCCGGATAGCGGTAACCCCTGCGCACCGTAACACCGCCCACCCGGCCGCTTTTTTCGCGTGAGATCGTCTGCAGGTGCGATTTGGTCCGGATGGTTACGCCTACCTGCCTGGCCTTAACCAGTTGCCGCTTGATGATATCCGCTCCGGTACGGTTCAGGGTTACATGGGAACGCGCCATTGAGTGGCCGCCGAAACGAGACACGCGCTCCTGAAAAGCAACGCCCAAATAATCCCGGGCCCATTTCAAGGCCTCATTCGAGTTTTCGGTAAGTGTGCCTACGAGGTCCGGCTGATTCAGCCCCAGTCCGGCCTTGAGCATATCCCGGTACATGCGTTGCGGGGAATCGGCAATCCCCGCTTGTGCCTGCAGGTCCGTACCCGCCGCTGCCAGACAACCGTCGCTGATGGTCGAGTTACCCCCGAATCCCTTCATCTTTTCTAAAACCGTCACCGAACAACCGGCCAATCCGGCTTCGATGGCCGCGGCCAAACCGGCAAAACCACTGCCCACGACGATGACGTCTGTCTCTTCATCCCACTTGGGGAACGATGGATTGGTGTGCATTTCAGATCCTTTCTGTAAAAAGGGTGCAAGGCGGTCAATCAATCATCGGGATACATGATCGTCGAGGATAGTCGATGCAGGCACCGGATTAAGGTTTCCCCGCGCTGTTCCCGGGAGAGCACCTTTTAGTCAGGAGTGAACCGATTTATCAATACCGAAAACGTTTTCAAGTTGAATTCTTAAAAAAAGACGGATATCATTTCTATTACCATATCAGGAAACCAAGCACATACTGTAGTTGTCTAATTCGCATCGAATGCTGACAGTACCTCGACACCTCGGATTCTGACACTGGTCAACCCAATACAAAAAAGGAGAAGAAGAAATGAGTCCATCTGGAATTGGTTCAACGCTGTATGAGTTGTTTGCTATCTATGGGATAAAAATCGTCGCCGCGATAGCCATCTTTTTAATCGGGCGTTTGCTGGCCAAGGTAGTCAAAAATGCCCTCGTCAAATTAATGCAAAAGAACGCTGTTGATGAGACCCTGACAGCCTTCGTAGGAAATCTTGCGCATATCGCCCTTATAGCTTTTGTCATCATTGCCGCCATTAGTCAACTGGGCATTCAAACCACCTCTTTCATTGCCGTACTGGGGGCAGCCGGCCTGGCCATCGGTTTGGCGTTGCAAGGCTCTCTGTCGAATTTCGCCGCTGGCGTGCTGATGATTGTCTTTCGACCTTTCAAAACCGGGGATTTTATCGAAGGCGGCGGCGCCGTCGGCACTGTCGAGGAAATTCAAATCTTCACCACCCAGATAAAAACCGGGGACAATAAAACGGTTATCGTTCCGAATTCCAAAATGATGGGGGATAATATCGTCAACTATTCAACCAAGGGAACGCGTCGCGTCGACTTGGTTTTTGGCATCGGTTACGAGGATGATATTGACCACGCAAAGCGCCTAATCTCAGAGATATTTTCAGAGGACGGCCGGATCATGCAGGAACCCGCGCCAATGGTGGCACTATCTGAATTGGCTGACAGCAGCGTAAATTTCGTCGCCCGGGCATGGACTTCCGCTGATGATTACTGGAATGTTTACTTTGATACCCAGGAAAAGGTCAAAAAACGCTTTGACAAAGAGGGCATCAGCATCCCCTATCCCCAGCGGGATATACACGTTTTCGAACACAAGGAATGACAGTTTCACGGACAGTCAAATCGATTCGCTGCGGTACTCCTTTTGGGAACTCTCCCGTCCGCATGCTATTTGGTTTCTGTAGAAAAATGCTCAGTTTTGTTCAAGTTCAAGGCGGATGAAAATTTTA
>CAZWGD010000113.1:0-7154 GCA_964633235.1 uncultured Desulfobacteraceae bacterium
GTTTTTCCACTTGCGGAAGGACCCACGAATGATACAAAGGCAGCCTCCTGGATGGAAAGGGTTATGTTGCGGAGCGCTGGCACCTGAATTTCACCCATCTGATAATATTTGGAGACATTATCGATTTCAACCAAAGCCATTACATCCTCCTTAAAAAGTATCGACACTCTTGCATTCCCTGACTTTCGAGACGTACTAGCAAATCCAACGCCTCTGTATATTTCGCAGGCTGATAAGGAAAAGCCCTACTGAGAAATCGGTGCCAGCAGAAGCCGTTCAAAGGAATTGAAAAAAGCGGGCGGTTCCATCCGCTTAGAATTGAAACCTTCGGGCATGTTTTTAGCGCTTATTTTATGAGTGACGGATAAATCAGTTTTGCGAATAAAAAGAAAGAAAAAAAGGGACATCCATGATAATTAATGTCAAGAGGAAAACGGAGGTTTCCCTTCCGGTGCTCCGGTAGACGGGTTTTGCTTCTCGTGTTTTCCGGCCTTTCAGTCTTTTTTACGTTTCTTAAGGTCAACAACAGGCTTGTGACCAGACATCCATTTGCAGTATTTCAAAAGCCCAACCCCTTTCCCAAGTCCATCTACGACAACATCGCCTATGGGCCGCGCATACACGGATTGGCCCAAAACAAGGCCGAAATGGATGCCATCCTGGAAAGTTCCCTCAAACGGACCGGCTTATGGGATGAGGTACATGACCGCATGGACCAACCCGGAACAGGCTTGTCTGGGGGGCAGCAACAGCGGTTGTGCATTGCACGCACCATCGCCGTCAATCCCGAAGTGATCCTGATGGACGAACCGTGTTCCGCCCTGGATCCCATCGCCACGTCCGTGATCGAAGACCTCATCCGCGAGCTACGCACGCAGTACACCATCGTGATTGTCACCCATTCCATGTCCCAGGCCTCACGGGTGTCCCAACGAACGGCCTATTTTCACCTTGGAGATCTGATCGAAGTCGGCACCACTGAGCAGATCTTTACCCGCCCGAGACATCAGCTGACCGAGGACTACATCACCGGCCGGTTCGGCTAAATTCCCTTCGGATAAACCCAAGCCTCCACCCTGCCCGTCGATTCAACCCTATCGCGCACACCGCAGGCACTGGAGGCAGCCTTATGACCCTTTCTGAAAGATCAAGCTGCAGCAGGTAACCGCACCTTCGGCTTTCTGCAGCTCCGAAGCATCGATCGTCTTCACAGAAAACCCCCTATCTTCCAGAAGACGACAGGTCTTCGGAAAGGCGGCCGGGTAAATCAACTTACCGCCAACCAGCAATGTATTTGCCGCATAGGGTTCATCTGGATCGATGTCAATAAAGGCCATTCCTTTAAACAATTTCTCATTCACCCAGGATCTATTGATGAGCAGTGTACCTTCACCCACATGAGTTACCGCCGATTTTAAGTGCAAGCACCCTTCCACCGGCACTTCTACTACCTCGTAGTGATATGCAGAAAGAATGTCATTTAACTGCTCGACACCCGGCCCGTTGGAGCGTTGAGTCATGCCAACATATAAAACCCTTCCGATTTGAAGAACATCTCCGCCATCCAATGTTCCCGGATATTCAATTTTCTTTATGGCCCGATACTCGCCAAGGACTTCAGATATGCGATGAGTTTCGTCCCGTCGGCTTTCTGCACCGGGCCGCGTAACGATTGCCAATTCATCCAGGACGACGGCGGTATCTTCCACAAATACCGAGTCCGGGAGCTCAGGGGCTTCAGGGAGTCTGCGCACCTGGCAGCCCAGCCGGCGCAGGGCCCGCTCATATTGGCCATGCTGCACTTTTGCTAAATCGATATCAATGGTCCGGCGGGGTATATGGCTTATTTCGCATTGCCCCATCCGGGGACTTACCTCACGTGTAATCGCCACCAACAAAGCGTTTCTCCTTTCACAGAAAAATAAATCCGATAATAACAGATGTCTTTCCAATATGATTTATCCTATGCCGGACATAACTGCAGCGGATGCACCCCGAAGCGACGCCGCCGAGGCCCGTTCATTCCACGGATTGAACGGGCGGCCATGAAGTTCATAATCCGCCTTGACCCGAAACGAGCATTCCGGTGTGCCGGTACACCTGATGATAATGGCAGTCGCAACTGAGCCTATCGGCTGGCCGAAATCCGATCGATCAATTCTTGGGTGTCCCCCCAGAATATGCATCCGGTGCCGCATACCGTGCTGCATGCAGGTGCTTTACCATGTTCCAGCCGGTCGATACACAGATCGCATTTTATGGCTGCTTCCTGCTCATCATCATACTGCATGGCGCCAAACGGACAAGCTTCCACACAGTCCTTGCAGCCAATGCAAAGATCACTGTCAATCAATACAACACCCCGATCGTTGCGCCCAATAGCCTCGACCGGGCACGCCTTTAGGCAAGGTGCGTGGGCGCAATGGCGACAATAGATGGGTTTAAAATCCGGGGAATCTTCAATGACCCGTACAAGCCGGGGACCGACACCCAAACCATGCTCCTGCTTGCAGGCCACCTCACAACCATGACAGCCCATACAGTCATCTTTGAAATAGCGTAATGTTAACTTTCCCATATGGTTTTCTCCGTTATCCAAATTACGGTACCAGGACATCTCTCCCGGTGACGCATATTGCCACTGCAGGCCGGTAGCATCGTCCAGCCAGATCTTGTCTTGCCTTCCGCTCACCACGGATAGCCTTTTATGCCAGCTCGATACTGCACAGACAGACCCTCAAATTGGTGGCGCCCATGGCCGGATCCATGGTTTCATGGGAATTGTCCGTCAGAATATTGATGTTGGCGATATCCCAGCCATGCCCCTCCTCCTTGATCTCCGGAAACCACCAGCCATGCTCCGCTACAACCACACGCGGATCGATCCCCTTGTTGAACTTGGCCTTTTCTTTGACCCGACCCCTTGGGGATTCGATCCAGATCCATTGTCCCTCTTCGATACCTTCTTTTCGGGCCGTTTCCGGGTGGATCTCCACGATGGGATCGGGCCGGATCTCTCTGAGCCAGGGTTGCTGGCGGTTGGCGGTATGAAAATAGGTCGGGGTGCGGTATCCGGCGTTTAAGATGTAAGGATATTTTTTGGCCACTTCGGGAGTGGAATAGGGGCTCTCGGGGATCTCGGTGTATTTGGGCAATGGATCAAAGCCCCATTTTTCAAGGAGCGTTGAATAGAGCTCCACTTTCTTCGTGGGGGTGGAAAAACCGCGCTCTTTGTATTTATGATAAACCATCTCCCCTTTGATATGGCCCTTCCTTTGAAACCCCTCCCAGGTCAGGCCGGCCGGTTCGAGCAGGTAGTCCAGGGAATCCTCTACCGTATCCCACCACTCCTGGCCCATTCTCTTACCCAGTTCCAGAAATATTTTATGGTCCTGCCAGGCTTCTCCGACTTCTACGCACTTTTGTCGGGCCACGACAAACCCGTGGCGTTTCCAGTTGTCGGCCACATGGTTCTGCTCCAGCCACGTTCCGGCAGGCAAAAAAATATCGGCGAGATCCGCCGTGGGGGTCATGAAGTGGTCGATGACCACCAGAAATTCAAGTTTTTTCAGGGCCGCATAGGCCTCTTTTGCATTGGCCCGGGATACCACCGGGTTGGTGCCGCACAGCAGTCCGGCCCTCAAGGGATAAGGCTTTCCGGTAAGGATCGCCTCCCAGGCCACCTTGGGGGTAATAAAGGCCACCCTCGCGCCGAGCTTGTATCGGTCGCCGCCCAGCCGTTTGGCACGCGCCTCTTTGGAAAGATCCCGATGCCGGGAAAATTCCGCCACCGTCCGTGTGGGTGGATTGACGTATAGTACGTTGCCGCCCGGTGCATCCAGGTTTCCGGTGGCCGCCATCAGACCGGTCAGAATGCGGGTGCAGTCGGCGCAATTGTTGGTCTGTTCCGTGGGCACCCCCCAGTGGATGCAGGCCGGTTTGGTCTTGGCATACAATCTGGCTGCTTTTCTAATCTGCTCCTTATCCACCCAGGTAATCTCCTGGACTTTTTCAAGGGGATAGTCCCGCACCCTTTCGGAAAATGCCTCCCAACCGTTAATCTGAGTCTCCACAAACGCTTTATCGAAAAGTTCCTCTTCCAAAATGACGTGGTGAAAGCCCATGGCCAAAGCCGCATCCGTTCCCGGCCGGAGCTGCAGCCACAGATCTGCCTTTTTGGCCACAAACCCTTTGCGCGGATCGATGCAGATCAGTTTGGCGCCTTGTTGATAAGCCTTCCAGAAGTCTACCCCCTTGTACTCGTCGGGATTGGACCACTGGGGATTGCATCCCCACATCACGATACATTTTGGCCCGCCGCGGTAATCGCATATAGGAAGATTGCCCACGGTTACCAGGGTGGAAGCAATCCGCGAGACATAGCACATGTGTCCGGCGGTGAGCACATTGGGGGTCCCCAATTGATTGGCAAACCGGTAAAGATGGCTTTCATAATCACGACCGGTTCCCTGTCCGACCACAATCTGCTCCGGCCCGTATTCGTCGATGACGGCCTGAAATTTAGTCGCCACCGTGTCCAGGGCCTCATCCCAGGTGATCTTCCGCCAACCCTGTTCGGTCTTTCTCATGGGATGAACAATGCGGTCGGGATGGTATGCCAGCTGGGTGATGGAGAGCCCTTTGCTGCACAGCGTACCGTAGCTGATGGGAGAGGCGGGGTCCCCCTCCACCTTCACCACCTTGCCACCCCTCACATGGGCGATCACCCCGCAACCCCCGTGACAACTGCGGCAGGCTGTGCGTATTTTTTTTATATCACTCATCTTTTACCTCCTTGATCTATAAACCGGAATAAACCGTGACAACAGCCATAAGAGAGCGATCAAAACGGCGTGATAGATTCGACCCCTGCGGCTCTACGGGCATTACCTGAAACGGTGGATTTACATCAGCGGCACTGTTTTCACGTCTTTCGAATTCTTTCCCGCTTCCCATCCTTTTCAGCCAACTCCGCCAGACCTCCCGGGCCGAATTTCTTGACTTTAAGACCACCGGAAAGCTTGGGGAAATCCTCCATAATACAAAGCTCATCAGGCAGTTTGTGCGGAGCAACCTGATCTTTCATTATTTCTCGAATTTCTTCCAGGGTAACGGTTTGAGCCTGGCGGGGAATGACACAGGCACATATTGATTCGCCCAGCACAGGGTTGGGCGTGGCGACGACGCAAACCTGTTCAACCTTAGGGTGATCCACGAGCATGCATTCAAGCTCATAGGGATATATTTTATATCCCCCGCGGTTGATCAAATCCTTTGTGCGGCCGTAGATTTTGATATAACCGCTTTCATGCCTGGATGCCAGATCACCCATGTGCAGCCAACCATCGACAATCTGGTTTCGGGTTTCGGCAGGATTCTTCCAGTAGCCTTGCATGACATGCCAGCCTTTGACGGTCAATTCCCCGATTTCCCCCTCCTTGAGTTCTTGATGGGTGATGGGATCCACAACCCGTATGTCAGTATCCGCCACGGGCCGGCCGATATACTGTTCCCGGATTTCCAATGGTGAAGGATAGGGGCATATGGTTCCCAGGCCCGGACCGACTTCGGATGCCCCCCAGAAAGAGGTTACATACACCCCCATCTCTTTTTCAACCTGCGTTATCAACCCCTCGGGGGCGATCATCCCGGCGATCAGACCTGCCCGCAAAGAGCTGAGGTCGTACTGTGACCGCTTTTCATGGTTCAGCTCCAGAATATAATGGGTGGGTGCGCCCAATTGCAGGGTGATCTTGTGCCGGTCTATGATTTGGAACACTTTTTCCACTTCGAATTTAGCCATCAAAACAACCGTTGCCTGCAGCAATACGGGCTGGATCAGGATCGAGCCGCAGCCATATGAATGACTCATGGGTAAAAAACCGATAAAGATATCCTCAGAAGAAGCCTGTGACCCCAGCGAGTATTCCCATCCCGCCCTCACCGCGGCATAATGGGATATCATTGCTCCTTTCGGCAGCCCTGTCGTTCCGGAGGTGTACAGCAGCATTGAGAGATCATTTTGGGGATCGATCTCTACCGGAACATGTGTTTTTTGCAGCCCGTTGTCTATCAGATCATAGAATGAATATACGCCTTGGCGTTTGTTTTCACCAACAGCGATGATGGACGCCAGGCAGGGCAGCTCACTTTTAAGATTCAGCATGTCATCGCGGTAATTCCGGCCATCCCACTCGCTAAAGATGAACACCGCTCTAGCCTCTGAATTATTGAGAATGAATTTTGCCTCATGCCGGCGATATATTGGATTCACCCAGGCGGCGATGACGCCCAATTTCTGCATCGCGTAGAATGCAACCATAAGCTCAATGGAATTTGGCATATGGATGGCGATTCGGTCCCCTTTTTGTATGCCCATCTCCGCCAGGCTGATTGACAGCGCATTGGCCATGGAATTCAACTCGCCGTAGGTTTTTTTGCTTGTCCCATCGATGACGGCGATTTTATCAGGAATTTGGGCGGCGCCTCTTTCCAATACTTGTCCCACGGTAATTGATTCGTAGATTTTCATTATATTGCCTTCGGCCTGAGGGTTGCGGGCTTCATGATTCTGTTATCCAAGCTTATTCACGTCAGCTACGCGTGGTTGCGGCATATCGAAATAGAATGCTTTCTGCCAACGGTAAAACACCGTGGGATGAAGACCATGCTGGTCACACAGATCTGATTGCGGCATTTGATCGACAAGGTGGCTCTTGATGATTTGAACCTTCCGCTCGGCTGTGATTTTTTATTGCCATTGAGCTTCCTTCTTTTCGTATCAACTAACACATTTTGGGGAAAACGCCAATTCCGTCCGGGGCAGATTCCTCTCAAGCATCTTTTTTTGCTCTTTTGGGCCGTTGATATCACGGGTCGTATCCTTATTGATCAAAGGGACATAAAAACCATCAGTTTTGAGAACATGACGCTTCGCAGATTAATTACACCTGTATTGATGTCCCGCCAATCGCTAAAAACGGTAAACGTGGGGCCTAGTTGAAAATGCCATTTCTCAGCCTTGATTTGTTTTCCTGATATGCGTATTCTGGGAACAAGGAGCGATTAAAAGGAATTCATATGTTGAGCGGAAAAGTGAGCTTGGTGACCGGTTCTACCAGTGGAATCGGATTAGGTATTGCAAAGGCCTTTGC
>CAZWGD010000114.1:0-7127 GCA_964633235.1 uncultured Desulfobacteraceae bacterium
TACCGGGATCCACGCGGGTCTTTTTGCGGCCCGCAACCCCCATATTTTTGTTACCGCGTGTGATACCCCCTTTCTAAAAAAAGAGGTGATCACCCTGCTTTTAGAGAGAATCGACGACCGCATGGATGCCTGCATCCCGGAGACCTCGGCGGGTCTTGAGCCCCTTTGCGCCGTTTACGCTAAAAAATCCCTGGCATCGATTGAGAGACATCTGGCCCGTAATTTGTTTAAGATTCAATGGGTATTTCGCCGGGACCGTCTTAAAAAAATTCCGGAAAAGGTCTTTCGGGAGAAAGATAACGAACTGATATCTTTCTATAATATAAATACACCCCAGGATCTTGCCTATGCCGAGAAGATGCTGGGCCCAGATCAATAATGACCAATCAGGATCAATGAGGTGAATTATGGATTTGAATCGGCTGGTGGAGACCATCAAGAGGCACCCACGGTATGATCAGGCCGGCATGATTTTATGCCACAACGGGGTGGTGAGGAAAACCGACCGGGATGGGCGTTTGGTGTCCGGATTGACCATCCGGGTGGACCAGGAAAAATTAGGCCGGGTCATCCAAGAGAACAAACAAAAACCCGGTATCATCGAAATACTGGTTGAAATCAATGCAGACAAGGTCTTGGCGGTGGGCGAGGACGTCATGCTCCTGGTGGTTGCCGGTGATATAAGGGAGCATGTTATCACGACGCTCCATGACACCCTCAATGCCATTAAAACCACGGTTACCCAAAAAACGCAGTTCTACATTTGAGGACCCTTTCCCTCCCCGCCTGCCTCTCGCCACCCGACGGAAGGAGGGTTACATGTATGATGATACGGCCGCCTGCCCCGGCGCCTGAAAGCTCATGGTGAGCCTGATGCCGTCCACCGACGTACTGTACTTCATCATATTCACACGCTACCCCCTTCCCGGTACCACCAAGACCCGCCTGATTCCCGTGTTAGGAAGTCTGCAAGCCGCGCGGTTGCAACGCGCCATGACCGAGCATCTCCTGTCCCGAGTGCGTCCTCTGATGGACAGGGAGGAGATCAGCGTTGAGATCTGGTTCGAGGGGGGAGATGCAACCCTGATGCGCCGGTGGCTGGGACCGGAATACGGTTACACCCCCCAGGGGTCCGGTGATCTGGGTAGTCGCATGCAGCGGGCCATGGAGGCGGCGTTTCAATCCGGCGCCCGGGCGGCCGTCATCATGGGGACGGACGTTCCGGGCATAACCACCGACATCCTGACGCAAACCCGGAACCTTATACGGCGCGAGCGCATGGTAATCGGTCCCGCAAAGGACGGGGGTTACTATCTCATCGGGTTCCGGCGGGATATGTTCCAGGAAGGCTCGGCGCGTTTTTTCACCGGAATAGAGTGGGGAACGCACCAGGTGTTCAAGAAGACCCTGGCCCTGGCCGCCGAGGCGGGAACCCGGCCGGCCGTCCTTCCGGTTTTACAGGATATCGACCGGCCGGAAGACCTGCGGGCGTGGAAAGGGCCGATTGGACATTGGGCATCAAAGCCTGTCCGGGAACGCATTTCCGTGGTCATTCCCACCTTGAACGAAGCAGACAACCTTGAAAAAACCCTGGCTGCCGCCGGCCGGGGGGCAGACATTGAAACTATTGTTGTCGACGGAGGCAGCCGGGACGGCACCCCTTCTCTGGCGGCGGCGGCAGGGGCACGGGTCATCACGGCACCCCCCCCAAAGGCGTGCCAGATGAATCGTGGCGCCCAGGCGGCCACCGGGGATATTTTGCTTTTTTTGCATGCCGACACCCGCCTTCCCAGGTCTTTTGCCAGGGACATCCAGGCCTGCATGAAAATGCCAGGCGTTTCTGCGGGGGCTTTCTCGCTTGGGATTGACGCCCGCCGGCCGGGGTTTCGTCTGATTGAATTTTTTACCAACCGGCGGTCCGTGATATTTAGGATGCCCTACGGGGACCAGGGGATCTTTGTGAGTGCCGGAATGTTCCATAAACTGGGCGGCTTTCCCCAGATGCCGCTGATGGAAGACTATGAATTGGTGCGGCGCTTGAGAAAGACGGGCCGGATCGTTATCCTGCCCGCGGCCGTACGCACATCCCCGCGCCGGTGGCTGAATAGGGGGCTTTTCAAAACCTGGCTGCTGAATCAAATGGTGATCGCGGGCTATCATATGGGCGCATCTCCGGCGGCGCTTTCGCGCCTGTATGACCGTCCCCGGGGGTTAAGTACTTTGTCCTAGGCCATGCCTGTGTTTCCCGTAGCCAAATACGGTTGTCCCGAATGGAAATGTCTCCAGCATTGACCGTCTTTCAGATCATATGATACACAATGCTCTGGATTATTACTTGCGGAACATCACCTGCCGTGCGGCGTGCCAAATACACGCAGCCGGAGGGGGGAGACCTTGTTGGTGCTTCACTGGGTGCAAGGACCGGGCGTGTTGATGCAGACCCCAGAGCTGTATAAATGTGTTCGCAGCACCATTAAAGGTGTCTTTGGGTTGGGCTGAGTGGGCGGAAAAATAAACAGGGGGCCATAAAGATGAGAGATGCGGTTATCGTTAGTGGATCCAGGACCGCTATCGGCAATTTCGGCGGAGGACTGAAGACTGTTCCGGTGGCGGAGCTGGGGGCCGTGGTTATTAAAGATACCATCAAGCGGGTGGGACTGCGGCCGATCGCAGGCGACGCCGCCGGCAGGCAGACTCCCGATGCCCTTAAGGACAGGGGGTTGATCGATCTGGAGAAAGAGGGTCATGATTGGGACCCCGACCACACACCGGTGGTGATCGATGAAGTCATCATGGGGAACGTGCTGCAAACCGCCCAGGGGCAGAACACGGCCAGGCAGGCCATGATCCGGGCCGGTCTGCCAAAGGAGACCCCGGCCTTCACCCTGAACAAGGTCTGCGGTTCCGGTTTGAAGGCCATCGCCCTGGCCGCTTCGGCGGTAATGACCGGCGAATCCGACGTGGTTCTGGCCGGTGGACAGGAAAACATGAGCATGACGCCCATGGCATTGCCCAAGGCCCGCTGGGGGCATCGCATGGAGGTAAGCGGAAAGGGTGAGATCCATGACCTCCTGGTCTTGGACGGATTGTACGAAATCTTTTACGGATATCACATGGGGGTCACCGCCGAGAATATCGCTTCCCTTTACGGTATCGGCAGAAGTGAACAGGATGAATTGGGTGTCCTCAGCCATAACCGTGCCATGGCGGCCATGCAGGCCGGCCTGTTTGCCCAAGAGATTACTCCGGTGGTGATTCGCGGCCGCAAAGGTGAAACGGTCGTTGACCAGGACGAACGGCCCATGGATACGACCCTTGAGAAAATGGCCGCCTTGCGGCCGGTGTTTCAAAAGGATGGCACGGTCACCGCCGGGAATGCCTCGGGCATCAATGACGGTGCCGCCGCGGTACTGGTAACGACCCGCAGGAAGGCCCGCGACCTGGGGCTGGAACCGATTGTCACCGTGCGGCGTTTTGCCGCCGCCGGACTGGACCCTGCCTACATGGGCCTGGGGCCGGTGCCGGCCATAAAAAAGGTGCTCAAGGCCTGCCGCATGACTATCCGGGATGTGGATATGATCGAACTCAACGAAGCTTTTGCCGCCCAGGCCATCGGCTGCATGCGGGAACTGGAAATCGAGAATGACCGTCCCAATGAACTGGGCAGCGGTATTTCCCTGGGTCACCCTATCGGCTGTACGGGGGCACGCCAGATGGTCACCGGGATGCATCAAATGCGGCGCAAGGGATATCATACCGGGTTGATCAGCATGTGCATCGGCGGGGGTATGGGCATGGCCATGATGATTGAACGCTAGCGCCTGAAGAATGGCTTCATTTGCTTTTTTACTTTACTAAATCAGTTGTTATTGCTATACGTTAACGGCATCGGTCGGGGGTAGCCGACGAAGCCGAGAGAAAGTAACAGCAGCAGGAGATGATTGAGATGGATATCAGCAGAAAACTGGGTATTCTGGTTTTTTTCGGGGTGCCGGCCATTATCGGCGGCGGCATTGTCTACGCCATTTTCGGCGGCCTTACATCCGTGGCAATATATGAGATAATACTGCTGCTCATCGCCGGGGTTTTTATCAGCAGATAGGCGCCCCAGGCCCGGTACGATCCGTATTAGACTTGTATTAAAACAGGTGCGACCCGTATCAAGGCGGCAGGGCCCGCTTTTATGATCAATCCCGACACTCACTACCCTATTTGGCGCTTATCAGCCTGTATATACTCAAATTCAGAACCGGAAAACACTTAATCCGCAGGGAAGACTGACGTTTTGAGCCATAACAACCCCCCGGATATTATTTTGCGCTCTTTTTTGATCCTCTTCATGATTTCGGCCTTTATGCTGGGGTGGCTGTTCTGGCCGTTTATTTCCGTATTGATCATCGGTGCGGTGGTCACCAGCATCTTCAACCCGTTTTTTCAGTTGTTCAAAAGAAAAATGCCCCCCTGGGCGGCGTCCATCCTGACCTGCCTGGTTATCTTCCTGATTTTATTTGTTCCGATCGTTTTGTTTGTGGGCATCCTATCCAAGGAGGCCTACGATTTATACGTAATGGGAAAAAATGCCGCCATCGATGATCAGATTAAATATTTGCTCGAGCATAGCCGGATTCTTGAGCGGGTTAACCTGTTTTTGGCCGACTATAATATTGAAATCACCGGGGTTCAGCTAAACAGGGCGCTATCGGAAGTGGGCAAGGTCGTGGGTTTGTTTATTTACCAGCAGGCCAGCGCCATTGCGTCCAATGTACTCAACTTCTTTATCTATTTCTTTTTCATGCTTCTGATTGTATACTTTTTGCTGATTGACAGCCACAAATTGATTTCATTCATTTTTGACCTCTCCCCCCTACCCCAGGAACAGGAAACCAAACTGATCCAAAAATTCAGGGACATGTCCGGGGCAGTTTTGGTGGGTAACGGTATCTGCGGGATTATTCAGGGGATTTTGGGCGGGGTTGTTTTCTCCATATTTGGACTGCAATCTCCCTTTATGTGGGGGGTTATCATGGCCCTTTTAGCATTTTTGCCCATCTTGGGTATCGGGATTGTACTGTTGCCCACAGCCGCCTACCTGATCATAACGGGGAGAATCGGTGTCGGTATTTTCTTTGTTGTTTTTTATGTGATCCTGTCCGGCGGTATCGAATATGTGCTGAAACCTAAGCTGGTGGGGCAGCGGGTTCAGATGCACACCCTTCTCGTATTCCTTTCCATTATCGGGGGATTAAAACTATTCGGTATTCTGGGTATCATTTATGGTCCCCTGGTGGTTACCGGCTTTTTAACGCTTACCGATATTTATAATGCCAGCTATCGCACCGCCCTGGACAGGACATCGCCGGATGGATGAACTCCGATGATCCGCTTGCATCAGGGTCGGCACAGCGCGGCGTACCGTTCGCTCACCGTACGGCCAACAAAAGTATAATCATTTTCCAGCCCGTGAAGGTATTTAGATGATCCCTACAGCCAATCAGCATGAAATCAGCATCGAAAAAGAGATGCGCAAATCCTATCTCGATTACGCCATGAGCGTGATTATCGGCAGGGCACTTCCGGATATCCGGGACGGATTAAAACCCGTCCACCGCCGCATTCTGTATGCCATGCATGAACTCAAAAACGACTGGAACAAACCCTATAAAAAGTCGGCGCGGATCGTCGGAGATGTGATCGGTAAATACCATCCCCATGGCGACAGCGCCGTGTATGACGCCATCGTGAGAATGGCCCAGCATTTTTCAATGCGCTATCCTCTCGTGGACGGCCAGGGCAACTTCGGTTCCGTGGACGGCGACCCGGCGGCGGCCATGCGATATACCGAGATCCGGATGCAAAAGCTATCCCACGAAATGCTCTCGGATCTGGACAAGGAAACCGTAGATTTCGTCCCCAACTACGATGACTCCATGTCGGAGCCATCCGTGCTTCCGGCCAAGATCCCCCTTCTGTTGATCAACGGTTCCGCTGGGATTGCCGTGGGTATGGCAACCAATATCCCCCCCCACAATCTAGGCGAGATCGCCACGGCGATCACCGCCCTGATCGACAATCCCGCCATCACATGCACTGAGCTGCTGGAAATCATTCCCGGTCCGGATTTCCCCACCGCCGGGATCATTTACGGCACCGGAGGGATCAGGGAGGCTTACGAAACCGGCCGGGGCATCATCCGCGTGCGGGCCAGGGCCATGGTTGAAACCGATAAGAGAACCAAAATGGAGACCATCGCCGTTACCGAACTGCCCTACCAGGTCAATAAGGCCGCCCTGATAAAAAAAATAGCCGAGCTGGCTCGCCAAAAACAGATCGAGGGGATCAAGTTCGTCAGGGATGAATCAGACCGGGAGGGGATGCGCATCGCCATCGGGCTTAAAAAGGACCAGGTGGCCGGGGTCATCATAAACCTGCTCTTTAAACATACCCGCATGGAGACCACCTTCGGCATTATCCTCCTGGCGGTGGTCAACAACCGCCCCCAAGTGCTTCCCCTCAAAGAGATTTTGGAGCATTTTATCCTGCACCGCAAAGAGATTATCATCCGTCGAACGGAGTATAATCTAAAAAAGGCCGAAGCCAGGGCCCATATTCTCCTGGGATTGAAAATCGCCCTGAACAATTTGGATGCGGTGGTGAAACTGATTCGGGAGGCTGCTTCTCCACGGGACGCCAGGGAGGGGTTGATGGGGCAGTTTGATTTGACCGCCATCCAGGCTCAGGCCATACTGGATATGCGTCTCCAGGGGCTTACCGGTCTCGAGCGTGACAAGGTCATAGAGTAGCATGAGCGCATCATTAAAGATATTGCTGAATACAGGGAAATTCTAGGTAGCGAGCGGCTGGTGCTAAACATCATTAAAGATGAACTCAACGAAATCAAACAGGCCTTCAGCGATCCGCGACGAACCGAGATCGTTCATTCCACCAAGGAGATCACCCTGGAGGACATGATCGTTGAAGAGGATATGGTGGTTACCATCTCCAAAAGCGGCTATATCAAAAGAAATCCGATTACCCTTTATCAGAGCCAGCGGCGCGGGGGTAAGGGGAAAACAGCCATGGGCACTAAGGAAGACGATTTTGTGGAACATCTGTTCGTCGCCTCGACC
>CAZWGD010000115.1:0-7122 GCA_964633235.1 uncultured Desulfobacteraceae bacterium
ATAGGCCTGAAACCTTTCCCATCCTACCCCAGGAGATCACCGAGGGCCTTATCGATGTAGGGATAACGGAATGAGAATCCGTGGGCCGCGAGCTTAGTGGGGGTCGTCCGTTGGCTGTTCAACAGGGAGGTGCCCATCTCACCCATGAACGTGCGGATCAGAAAAGAGGGGGTCGGCATGCGCGAGGGCCGCCGCAGCACCCTGCCCAGGGCGACGGCGAATTCCCGGTGTCTCACGGCGCCCGGGGCGCAAAAATTCGCGGGACCGCTGACGCGGGGATTTTCCAGGCTGAAAAGGATCGCCGACACCAGGTCATGCATGTGAATCCATGGAAACCACTGTGTCCCGGAGGCCAGCGGTCCGCCGGCAAAGAGTTGAAAGGCCGGCAGCATCTTCGCCAAAGCGCCCCCCTTTTTTTCCAACACCACACCCAGGCGCGCCAGAATCACGCGGGAGCCCCTATCCCGGGCCTTGAGGGCCTCATTTTCCCAGTCGATACAGATTCGCGCCAGAAAATCATCACCGGGAGCGGCATCCTCCCCGAGCACTGCATCTCCCCGGTTGCCGTAGTATCCCGCGGCCGAGGTGCTGACCAGCGTAATGGCCCTCTCTCGGGGAAGGGCGGCCACCAGATTGCGAGTGGTTAAAATCCGGCTGTCATACATCCGGGCTTTATGCCTTTTGGTCCAGTACTGAAATATGGTCCTGCCGGCCAGGTTAACGACGGCATCCACCTCTTTAAGCGCTTCCTGCCATGGTCCCCGGCGGGTGGTATCCGCGGCTAGATACCTCAAACGGTCGTGGACCCCGGAACCATGGGCGGGCGATGTGCCCACCGAGATCACCCGGTGGCCCCCGTCAAGCAAAAAAGCACCCAGATGCGTTCCCACAAAGCCTGACCCGCCGGTTATCAATATTTTCATGGGTGGTTTTACCTCCCCATCCCACGGGCTGCCGGCGATCCTGCCCGACCCCCGTTTACGAAGCTTTCAGAAGCCTTCCCCCGCATCCTGACCGTGGCCCCCTTCGGCGCTCTCAACAGCAGCCTTCTCTGAATATGGAAGATCCCGATACTTTCCGGTACGGAATTTGCAATTTTACCATAAACACATGCGTTAGTCACCCAATAATACATGTTTCCCAAGGAGGTGTGCCATGGATAGGCGAAGGTATCAAATCAAAAGCGGATGCCCGCAGTGCGGCTGCAGCTTTGCTCAAGTTCTGTCAACTGAGGAGATGCAGGCAAAATACGGCGATGTGCCCAATATCGAGCTTGAGTGCAGCGAGTGTCTCAAAACCTATGAGACGGATATGAAGACGGCCTGTCCCGAGTGGGATCGGGAGTGCCGTCCCAAAGAAGCATAAATTTGTCTCCTTGAGCTTTTAGATTGACAGACGCAGATACATTTGCACATATAGCAGTCAGGTGCAGGCAGCGTTCTTTTTCTCAACCAAAACATCCACAAATCAAGAGAGGAAAGCTAAATGGCGTACGATTTTAATGCAGATGATATCCTTGCCATGGCCGAAGAAATGGAAAGAAACGGGGCCCGCTTCTACCGCCGGACGGCGGGGGAAACCGACGATCCGTCGGCGAAGCAACTCCTGACCGAATTTGCCGCCATGGAGGATGATCATGAAAAAACCTTTGCCCAAATGAGGGCCGCGCTTTCGGACCCGGAAAAAGCCTCTACGGTATTTGATCCCGAGGGTGAAGCCGCGGCCTATCTGAAGGCCCTGGTGGACACCAAAGTCTTTTTTGAAAAGGAAGTGGACACCTCGTCCTTAGAGAAGATTCTCAAAAGCGCCATAGAGGCCGAAAAGGACGCCATCGTTTTTTACCTTGGTATGCGTGAGTGTGTTTCCGAAGCGCTTGGAAAAGACCGGGTGGACGCCATCATTAAAGAGGAAATGATGCATGTCCGGCTGCTGAGCAAGCAGCTTACCGCCCAAAAAAAATAGGCATCCCCACCTGGTCCCGGAAGTGTTGCCGGATGTGCCATGATACAGGACTGTATCATATTGGGCGTAAGACACCGCTTGGACATAAAACAGCGGCCGCTGATTCGGCGGACGCGACGTCGCGTCCGCAAACACAGGCTCCCCCCATGAACAGCCGCTTGGGAGCGGCCTGATTTTTTTTGATTTTATGGTTGGTTTTCTATAAAAAATAGGGAAGTGCGAGCGACTGCGGCTTTCCCTAGAAGAAAAGGAGGTAAAATGGCTGACAGACAAGAAGTATACAAGTGTGAAGTGTGTGGGAATATGGTTTACGTTCTGCATGGCGGACAGGGTGAGTTGACCTGTTGCGGCCAACCCATGGTGCTGCAGGTTGAAAACACCGTGGATGCCGCCCAGGAAAAACATGTTCCGGTGGTGGAAAAGAAACCCGGTGGGGTTACGGTCAAGGTGGGTGAAGTCGCCCATCCCATGGAGGAGAAGCACTTCATTGAGTGGATCGAAGTCAGCGCCGGCGGTAAGGTCTGCCGTCAATTCCTGAATCCGGGAGATGCGCCCCAGGCTGATTTCGAGGTCGAGGCCGACGCTATTTCCGTCCGTGCGTACTGCAACCTGCACGGTTTATGGAAGGCCTAAAAGGAGGTGATTTCTATGCCCAGCTGGAAATGCTCTAACTGCGGATATGCACTCGAGGGGGACGCACCGCCGGATCAATGCCCTTCGTGTCAACAAAAGTGCGAATTTGTGGACAACACCTGCTACACACCGGATTGCGAATTTGAAGGTGTGGACAAGAGAATCGGATAGCCCCATCCCTAAGAGGCACCCTATCTCTTAATGAAGAGTCGTTCGTTCCGGGTGAGCGAACGGCTTTTCTCCCAAAACGGATACAAACGGATGAAATCATGTGATCAAAATATCAAATCGACCTTCAAGCTGGTTAAGGATATGATTAAGCTTGCCGAAAAGGGAGGTGCGGATCGGGAGGACGTGGGGTGCGGAATTTTGTATGGTATCATTCTTGATTCTGCATATCGGATTAAAGAGATCGCGGAAAAGGAAAAGCAGATGCATATTCAAAAGGGGTGGTGGGCATGATAACACCAAAAAAAAGGAGCGAAAATGGCTAACGCACTGATTGTTTGCGCCACGCGGACCGGAGAGACCCTTGCCATCGGAAACCTCATCGCGGAGGGTATCCGGTTTTGCGGTCATGAGGCCCGAGTCGTGAAAACCAATGCCATAAAGGCGGAAACCGATTTTGATGCATACGATATTTTGGTTTTCGGATCCGCCACTTATCATGGTGGCATGATGCAAAGTATGAAAACCCTGCTGTTTCTGGCGGAAAAGGCCGATCTTCAGGGCAAGGTCGGGGGGGCTTTCGGGGCCTTCGGCTGGAGCGGTGAGGCCCCGGACCGTATTTTCGGCACCATGAAAAATATCTTCAAAATGAATATGGTGGCAAATCCGTTGAGGCTGAAGTCAAGCTCCTTGGGCGGCGGTATCCAAATGGCCCAGGATTACGGCCGGGAACTGGCGAACAAACTTGAACAGACCGCATAAAAAGGAGGTAGGATATGAGTACACCACAACAATGTCCGGGTTTTGCAGATTTCAAGACCCTCAAGGCCTTTATCTGTAAGTGCCCCGAATGCGGGAGAGAGAAGGAGATTTTCTCCGACGAGTTCGATAGATCCCACACCTGCCCGGCCTGCGGCAAGCCCATCGATTTCAGCCAGTGCACTCTCGACGGCGAGGCCTGAACCTCACTTGGTATCATCTATGGAGGGTATTGAATGAAGATGAAGACAGTGTTCCGGTTATGTTTGATGCTGACCATCGTCAGCGCAATGACGGTTGCCGTTCAGCGTGTGGCTGCCGTCCAGACCGAAGGTGCCGCGGAAATCTCCATCTTCGGCGGGAAGAAAGGGGACGTCCCCTTTCTTCATCACGTGCACCAAAAGACCATCGGCGACTGCATGGCCTGCCATGACCTCTTCCCTAAAGAACCCGAAGCCATTAAAAAATTAAAGGCCCAGGGAGAGCTGAAGAAGAAGCAGGTTATGAAGGATCGATGCATCAGTTGTCATAAGGCCATGAAAGCGGCCGGCGAGAAGGCAGGCCCGACGGCGTGTAAACAGTGCCATACGAAATAGGCGTGAAATAGGCCTGTTGTGACTGGGAGCCGACAGGGACCGGCGACACGGTGATTTGAACCCCGTGACCGGCCCTCTCCCCGGGAGTGTAAGCCCATGCTGGTACTCGGATTACAGGGAAGCCCCCGCAAAAAGGGTAATACGGATTATCTGCTGTCCGCATTTATGCAGGCGGCACAGGACTGCGGCGCCCGAATCTGCAGCCTTGATGTCCCCACGGCCGATATCGAACCCTGCCGAGGGTGCGGGGTGTGCGAAAAGACCGGGTACTGCGTAATCAGGGATGATGCCATGACCACCGGTATCTACACCCTGATGCGGCAGGCCGATGTTGTTGTCGCGGCAAGCCCCATTTTTTTCTACAGCATGTCGGCCCAGCTCAAGGGCCTCGTGGACCGGACCCAGGCCCTATGGTCACGAAAGTACATATTCAAGCTCCGGGACCCGGGATGCCGCCATCGGCGGGGTATCGTCCTCTCGGTGGGCGCCAGCAGGGGCAAACAACTCTTCGACAGTCTGCATCTGATCGCCACCTACTTCTTTGACGCCATCGGGACCGATTTTTCCCGGGCCCTAACCTATCGCGGGATCGAAGCCAAGGGGGAGATCAAGCGGCATGCCGCCGTAAATGAAGATATCCGCAATGCGGTACGCGACATCGTCGTTCCCCTTGTGAATCGCAAAAGGGTCCTTTTCGCCTGCAGGGAAAACGCCTGCCGCAGCCAGATGGCGGCCGCCTTCGCCAGGCGGCTGGCGGGAGACAGGCTTGAGGCTCTAAGCGGCGGGAGCCGGCCGGCAGGGAAGGTTAATGCGGATATGATAACGGTCATGGCGGAAAAAGGGGTGGATATGGCCTTTCTCACACCACGATCCCTTGAGGAGGCCATCACCGATCAGCAGCCCGAGATGGTGATCACCATGGGCTGCGAAGCGGAATGCCCCCCGGTGCCGGGCGCCCAAAAATGGGAATGGTCCCTACCGGACCCGGCGGGCCGACCCATTGAGATAATGCGTTCGGTCAGGGATGAGATCGAAGCCCGGGTACGGGCGTTTGTAGATAAACGATAAGGAGAAAAGCACTATGGCAGCGCCTGAAGAGATGTTTCAGTGCCAGACGGTAAATTGCGGTTATATTTACAATCCGGATAAGGGTGACCGCAAGGGAAAAATCCCCAAGGGCACCCGGTTTGCGGACCTGCCCGATTACTGGAAATGCCCGGTGTGCGGCGCCAGTAAAAAGGCCTTCAAACCCCTCGCCGGTCCGGGATCGGTGGCCGCCTCGGGCGGCTAGCATCCATAACAAACTCAACCCAAAAAATAGAACAAACCAAAGGAGGAAAAAAATGGACAAGTATGTGTGTACGCTTTGCGGCTATGTTTACGATCCCGAGGCGGGTGACCCCGATAACGACATTGCCCCCGGCACGGCCTTTGCGGACCTGCCCGACGACTGGGAATGCCCGGTGTGCGGCGCTTCAAAAGATGAATTTGAAAAGGAAGACTAGAGGAAAAAATGAAGCCGACAAAGATCGTGGAAGGCCTTTACGATGTGGGTGTCACGGACTGGGACATCCGGGATTTTCATGGGTACTCCACCCACCGGGGTACAAGTTATAACGCCTTTTTGATAGTGGACGAGAAAACAGTCTTGATCGATACGGTCAAGCAGCGCTTTGCCGACCAGATGCTGAACAATATCTCCCAGATCATCGATCCCCAAAAGATCGATATGGTGGTCAGCAATCACACCGAGATGGACCACTCCGGTGGGCTGCCCCGCATCATGCACCGGATCGGAGAAGACAAGCCCCTGTATTGCTCCAAAATGGGCGCCAAACATCTCCCCATGCATTTTCCCCAGAAGTGGAACTATCAACCGGTAAAAACCGGCGACGAATTGAACCTGGGCCGCAGAACATTGATGTTCATGGAAACCCGCATGGTTCACTGGCCGGACAGTATGTTTACCTATGTTAAAGAGGATAAGATCCTTTTTTCCAGCGATGGTTTCGGCCAGCACTACGCCGGCTATGAAAAGTTTGACGATCAGGTCGGCGACGAGATTATGCGGCATGCCAAGAAGTACTTTGCCAACATCCTGATGCTCTATGCGCCCTTGATCTTGAAACTGATGCAAAGAATAACCGCCCTGGGCCTGGAGATCGACATGATTTGTCCCGACCACGGCATATTCTGGCGACGGGACCCGGGCAGGATTATAGATGCGTATGCCCGCTGGAGCCGCCAGGAGAGCGGAGATAAGGCCGTGGTCGTCTACGACACCATGTGGAAGAGCACCAAGGCCATGGCGGAAGAGATCTCGGCCGGTATCGCCGATGAGGGGGTTTCGGTCAAACCGATACATATCCGCAAATCCCACCGCAGTGATATCATGACCGAAATCCTGGATGCCAAGGCCGTCATCGTGGGGTCGCCCACTCTGAACAACCAGCTGTTTCCCACGGTGGCCGAGGTGCTGTCCTATATGAAGGGTCTGAAGCCCAAAAACAAAATCGGCGGCGCCTTCGGGTCTTACGGCTGGAGCGGCGAAGCGGCGAAACTGATCACCGGGGAACTCGAAGAGATGAAGTTTGAAATCCTGGATGCCGGGATCAGGTGCCAGTACCGACCGGATCAAGAGATGCTGGATGCCTGCTTCGCCTACGGGAAGAAGATTGGAAAGGCAGTAAAGGGAATCTAGCCGAGATCCTAAGAATGCTGCAAGTGCTGATAATATCTTTTGAAAACAAACCCTGGAATGCTTGGGCCCTTCTTCTCCAACTGGTATGGAGATGAACACCCCATGAAAATACCGGTTGTGGATATCGGCGTGTGCACCCTGTGCGAGGGGTGCGTGGAAGTCTGCCCATCCGTCTTCAGGATAAATGACGCCGGTTATATAGAGGTGGCTGAAATGGCATGCTATCCTGAAGAATCGGTGGCGGAAGCCATTAAATATTGTCCTGAAGACTGTATTCAATGGGAGAGGGCATCAGGTGCGACC
>CAZWGD010000116.1:0-7121 GCA_964633235.1 uncultured Desulfobacteraceae bacterium
TTCGCAACGCCGCTGAGTGAGATGATTGGGCTCTGAAAATGTGAAGTTATTTTTGTGCGAACCCTTAGTTCCGGATGCCTGTTGCCGGCTAAAATTTCGCTCCCGGCAGGCGTACCTTTCCTTCAGGCCAGGGGATTGACGACAGGGTTCTGACCAGGCCGATGGTTTGCCGCCATCCTGTCGCATTGCTGCCGGTAAACAGGTTCGTCGCCCGCTCGTATCCGCTGGAGCCGTACACGAGGGGATGACCGAACAGCACCGCAAAAATAAAGCCTTTCTCAGAAAGCCAGCCGTGGATGCGCCGAAGCATGAGGCGAACGTAACCACGGCTCCTGTGGCCGGGATGCACGCACACCTCGGCAATGCCGCCGATGCGATAAGTTCGGTTCGCGGCCTCAACGTATTTGTCATGCACACCCACGTGCGCAACCATGGCGCCCAGCCCGTCGCGGATGACCCATCGGTGGGGGTAGGGCTCGGCAAAATAGCGTCTTGATCTGAAAACCACATCTTTAGGCCTGGTGAAGCAGGTTGTCAGCAGACCACGGATCTCCAGATCCAGAGCTGCGTCCACGCTGTCATCCGCCAGGTAGCCCACCTGCGGCTTAACGTACTGTTTGGATGATTCTCGGATTTTATCCACCCCTATTCCTCACGGTTATTTATCCTTCGCTGAGGGGAAACCGCTTGCGGATATAGTCCAAAACCACATCCCTGGCATATGTGAGGACCTGTTGCCGTGAGTCGCCAGGCTCACAGAAATCAGGGGTTTCCACGATATCGGTTACCATTTCCTCCCACCAGGAGGCCTTGAGGAGACGCCTCACCCCCTCGGGGCTGAGTCCCGCACCGATCATTTCAGCTTCCGTGGGCCCTTGGAAGGTGATGTGGACCGGGTCGTCAACCGCCCCGGCTTCCAGGTTCACCCGCTCTTGTAGATATGTCATCATCGCGCGAAGCTCTTCGGGAGTCATACTTTTCCTCCAATTTTACTTGTTTGAAAAATTCAGGCGTCGCAGCCTGCCTTGATAAAAAACCATTAACCTATTCATCCGACCCAGCCGGTTCAGCGGAACCAATTCAACCGAACCGATGCAACCTAAAAGAGGCGGGTTCAACCTAACCGAGGCGGGCGTTATAGACAAGAGCATGGCTGGCGGAAAATTCCCTGCACACGTCAAGGGCTGCCTCGTGGAGAACATCTTCCACCAGTTCGATACCGCGCCGGGCAAGCTCATCCCGCCACCCGGGGTGCATGGGCCCCTCATCAAAACCGGTAATCTCTTCCAGTTCAGAGCCCGCACCGGCAATCATCAACGAGCGTATGCCCGACCAGAGCACCGCCCCGAAACACATGGCACAGGGTCGCCAGTTTACCACAAGCTGGTGAGCCGGAAAACCTGCGGCGCCCAAGTCATAGGTGCCTAGGTGTTTTTGCGCCAGTGACAAGGCCATGACCTCAGCATGGGCGCATGAACAGTTCAAGGGCACAACCCGGTTAACCCCGATGGTCAGCAGTCTGCCCGTGTCACGTTCAAAAACACCGGCCGCAAAGGGGCCGCCGGTACCCTTCCGGAAGTTCATCCGGGAGAACTTGATGACCGCTGCCATGCGGTCTTCACCGGAGGGGATACATTCTGGCATCTTTTCCAGTTCATCCACCGCCCATAGGGGCAGATCCAGAGCAAAGCCCGTATGCCGGCGGGCCGGGGGTTGGGCATGTTTCATGATTTTAGTCCCGACATCATTTTTTTCAAATTCAAATCAACTTGCCGCTCCCGGAGACAAATAGCCGGTATCCACCATCCGGAAGTGGTCTATGGTCACCGGGGTTATATCGCTTAACCGGTGACCTTCCTTGCCACGCAGCTAAAGTACTCATGGACCACCGCATAGCCCCGTGCGGATTTCCGGCTCCGCCCTAGGCAGACAAGAAACTGGTCGGTGAGGGCATTCCGTTTTTCAGGGTCTAGAGCATTGAAATAGGCCGTCCCCGCCCCGGATTTAAGCAGGTGATCGAGAACATCCCGCGGCGTGGCGCATTGGAAAACGATCCGATCTTCCAGGAAGTCCAGCACTTCGAAGCCGGGTGGGCCTAACAGCGTTTCCAGGTGTTTCCGGCTACGGGGAAAATCGAAGGCCACACCTTTTAAAAGGACTAACGGATCTCGCGCCACAAGCTGGCGAAAGATCTCCAGGGGTTGGCGCGGCGAGTTGTCCCTGTGGACCACAAAAGCCAGTACACCTCCCGGCCTCAGCGTCCGACCGGCCGCGGTGAAAAACGGTTTCAGCGGGATGTAACCGAGCACCCAGGTGGAAATGATCAGGTCCAGCCTGCCTGAGGACTCCAGGACAGGCAAGGCATCCGCCTGCATGAAGCGAACCCGGGAGTCTCCCTGGGCGGATAGCCGTTTCCGAGCCTGATCTAGCATTCCCGCGGACAGGTCCACGGCCGTGAAATCGGCTTCCGGGGGCAATTTTCCGGCAATCAGGCTGGTAGCATAGCCGGTGCCGCAACCGCACTCGATGACCTTTTTGGCTTCCTGAATAGGAAGCTTTCCCAGAAGCTCCCGGATGGGTCCTGCCGCCTGGGTCAGCCAGTAATCATTGTAGTCCATATGGACTTGATCGTAGGCCTGCTCCAGTTCCCCAGCTCCCACCGGAGACCGTGCACGGGAACGAACCTTGAAAAAGCGGGGCAGGGGATGGGTTTTGGACAGCAGGTTATCGCACAGAGCTTCTGATTGTTCCGGGGGGAGAGGCAGGCGATCTCCGCTAATATGCGGGCTAAGGTCCTGGCCTACACAGGTGCATCGCGGCCGGGAAAAATGGCTGCCCATGCGCTTGAGAATCGTCTCCAGGGACTCATGGATGAGGTTGCCGAAGGAAAGGGGAACGAGGTTGCATGGGCAGACCTCCCCGCTTCCATCAATGTACAGATGGGTCAACCCGGCACCGCAGCCAAAGGCCTGGGCGGATTCAAGGTATAAAAAACTGGAAAGAATGGGCAGGCTATCATCACCGGCAACTTTCTCTTGATAGGCCAGGATACGCTCTTTTTCTTGGAGAGTAAGGGCCACGTCCATCTGTCCCGCAAGGTTTCCCGTGGGACAGGGCTCTAGCAGGTGCACCTCTCTGGCACCGGATCGGGCAACAAACTTCAGGAAAGGCATGAAGTGGTTTTCTTGTAGGAATTCGCGCGTGGCCACGGAGATGACATAGGGATAAAGACCGGCATCCGCGGCCAGCTTCAGGGCTGCAATCGCCGTATTGAAGGCACCTTTTACTCCGCGCATACGGTCGTGTTCCCGGCTGGATAGAGCGTCCAGGCTGATACCGAGGGCAAACAGGCCGGCCCGGCGCAGGGAGCGCGCGCGATCCTCATCCAGCCCGAAACCAGTAGTATTGAGTGACAGATAGGTGCGTCCATCAAATGCGCCGGTGATCTCCGCCAGATCCCTGCGCAAGAGCGGCTCCCCGCCGGTGAGGGTGACATGCACCGTACCCAGGTCCTGCAGCGTGGAAATCACCCCCCGCAATACTGCGGATGTAAGATCTTGCCGGCTTCTACCGGCGTTGTAACAGTGCCAGCAACGATAGGTACAGCGGTTGGTTACGGCAAGCGTCACCGAATAGAGTCGTCTTCGGGCTAGATCCCCGATGGTGTCGAAGTGACGTACCATGCAGTCAAAAGCGGGGCCGGGAAAGGGCGGGAAATGGGTGTTTATCACGTATTGATCCCCAAAGCGCACCACCTTCTCCCTGGAAAGGTAGTCTTTGAAAAAGGCGGCCACCTGCGGATTCAGACGGGAAAATGGCTGACGTCCGGCCAGGTGCGTAAAGAACTCGTTACCTTTCATGATCCTCCTTTTACCCCGCACGACCCTTACACGACCTTTAAGGAGAAGGCCGTGGATCAGTTGCCGGCCGCCGTTTGCGGAAGGCTTCTTTGGTCAGTGGATAGCAGGGGTGCACCAGACCGGTGGGGCTGTAGAACTCAGCATGTGTGTACCGGAAACCCGGACGTTCCAGTATGCGTCTGGATACATCGTACGGCCTGAGTCGGCAACAGCCCACATGCCGGTGATGCGCCTGGAGAAACAGGGGCCAGTACTGAACCCCGTGGGAGCCTGCGCAGGCGGTCTCCTGTTTCAGACGTTCTCGAACCCGGGCGGCGGTTGGCTTTCCCCGGGCGTCGACCAGCTTGGTGACCTCGGGATCACCCCATAGCCCGGGAGCCAGGTCAACATCATCCCCTGGCCAGAGGCGGAATCCGAATCGCTGCGTGGTGAGGAAGTATTTGGGCGCCATCGGCATTCAAAAGATCACCGTATCCGGTGCGGTATTAAAATTCGCTGATTACGGTAATACCGGTATGGCTGAAATTGTCCATATCCATCAGGGCATCCGGAGACGCTTCCAAGTGAATGGTCTTGCCGATCAGTTTCCGCGGAGACAGTTTTCCCGCCTGGATCATGGCCAGCAGCTCGGGGTACCGGTAGGCCTGTATGCCGTGGCTGCCCATGACTTCAAGCTCCCAGGCCACGATCTTGTCCATGGGCACGGCGGGACTGCTGTGGTCCGCCAGCATGAGCCCGACCTGAACATGCCTGCCGCGCTTGCGCAAATTGGCGATGGAGTTAAAGCAGGTCACGGGACTGCCCAGGGCATCGATGGAAACATGGGCGCCACCCCGGGTTATGTCCACGATGTCGGCGACAATATCTTCAGTTTGGGTTGCATTGACGGTGGCGGCGGCTCCCATAGAACCGGCCAGGGCCAATTTTGTATCGTCGATATCAACCGCCACCACATTGGCGCCCAGGGCATCGGCGATCATGATCGCCGATAAACCCACGCCGCCGCAGCCATGTATGGCAACCCACTGTCCGGCCTGGACCCTGCCCTGATCCACTATGGCCCGAAAGGAAGTCACAAAGCGGCATCCCAGGCACGCCGCGGTAATATCATCGATACTCTCGGGCAGGCCCACCAGATTAATATCCGCGTAGTCGACGGCCACATATTGGGCAAAAGAACCCCAATGCGTGAACCCCGGCTGGAATTGGCGGTCGCAAACCTGGTGGTTCCCCGAGGCACATTGGGGGCAGGTTCCACATCCGCACACAAACGGGAGGGTTACCCTGTCACCGATACGCCACCGGGAAACATCTTTTCCAAGGGCTTCAATGACACCGGCAAGTTCATGGCCCGGCACATGGGGCAGGGTGACATCAGGGTCATGACCCATCCAGGCATGCCAATCACTCCTGCAAAGTCCGGTGGCCGTTACCCGAAGGACGACTCCCTGTTCAACCGGCGTTGGGTCGGGTACCTGCCGCACAACCGGCGGCGTTGCGTATTCTTCATAAATGACGGCTTTCACGGCTAGAGTCTACCTACCTTTCTGGCAATGATTTTCTTGATTTTTTTATATGTTAGGGGCGGGCCTTTATATATGTTCTTTTGGTCCACGAAGAGGGCATCGGACAGGCCCCACTCACGCGCAACACCTCGGCGGCCGGTATCAACCTCCCGGTAAACGACCCTGTCCCCGAATTCCCGGCTGATCCGCCGGGCGCGTTCCAGCATGCCGTTGATTCCGGTGCACCATCCATTTGTCACGGCGGTTATCACCACCTTGCCGGGGACCGGTTCCGGTTTTTTAACGGTCCGCATCCAGCGAGGCGGTGAAGCCTCTTTGGAGAAGGGCTTCCACAACAGTGCGCTGATACCACGCCGGTCGACCTTGCGATATCCATGCTTTTTGAACCACCCGGCCCGCATGAAAAAGGGCAGGATCAAGCCCCAGACCACCAGCCCCTTGGTCTGCAGTTGGCCGGCATCGTCTTCGGCGGCCCGCAGCAAGGCGCTGCCAATCCCCCGCCCGCGCATATCGCCGCGTCCCTTCTTATGGCCGTGAACCCAGATGCAATAGACAAAATAGAGATCCTCTCCCTCAATCCAGGCCTGTTCTACGGGAGCATATTGAATCATCCCGGTGATGATGCCGGCTTGATTTCGGGCCAGTTTCACCCGCAGCCCCTTTTCACGCGTGGCGGTATACCAGCATGCCTTGCGGGGAACCCCGTCCTGCATCTCGTCCGACCACTCTTCCATGCAGTTGAAATAGTCGCCTTGAGTCTCCTCCGCCAGGTCGATGATGTGGATCTTGTCCGTCATGGTGATATTCCAATCTTTTAAGGATACCGTATTGGTTTCCGGCCTGATTCAACAATTTTCGTGAGATCTCAACATCTTTTTGATACCTAAAAAAATCAAATTGATCATCACCACCATGGATATCATTACCACGGCAATCATCCAATACCAAAAGCAGATCACCAGGGCGGATTGATAACCCACGTATGTTCCGAAAATGAGAGCCAACAAGATTAAAATGACCCCAATCAGGAATATCGAGAAAAAGACCAGCTTAAAATACTCCCCGGTGTGATTGGTTGGTTTGAAAATATGCCTATGGCAATAAGGGCATGGCGCGTTCTTTTTGAAGACAAATCTAGCCACTAAACCCGGGTTGTTCATGATTCTTATTTTCAGGTTGCAAGCAGGGCATCGCATTTGCTCGAGGGTCCCAGGTTTCAACGGATTTTTGGTTCAGGAACTAAATAACATCTATACGATTTAGACCGGAGTTTCAACACTATGATATCGTATTGCCAAAGATCTATACACGCCTGCTTGCCACCAAGCTGCGTGATATAACCCTCCAGGTAGAGCGACCACATGTAGATTCGAGTCTAACGCAACCGGCGGACGGCGGGGTGAAAATCGGCAATGACGATGCGACCTGCGATGCGTCAAAGGCCGGGGTTATCCGCTGGCCAGGCGTTTCTTTTTTGGGGTGTGATGGCATTAAATGGATCTGCTTGACTAATGTAGCTGATGTTCCTACCGTGGTTTCCCACTGAGTTTCAGGCTGCCGACGGATACTCAGTGGGAAACCGAGAGACTGTCATGGACCACCAATGATGATGACGGTGCCTTTGGCTCCCCCTTGAATCTGGTTGTCGGGGGCGGCCGAGATAAAGACGACGGCTCGTTGGATGATGTGGGCAGTATCGGCCGCTATTGGAGCAGCACGGGCAATGGCTCCAATA